>JBOHYD010000403.1:0-12232 GCA_050737635.1 Luteimonas sp.
GCCGAGCAGATCGACGACAGCTCCTGCGTGTACGCCGGCAGCGTCGGGTAGCGTGTAGCGCTGCGGCGTGTCGCTGAGATTGGCGATCAGCCACGCGCGCGCGTGGTTTTTGCCGCGCTCGATCGCGAGCACCCGCGGTGCGCTGTCGAGCACGCGCTGCGCATCCGAGCGCAGCGCGGCGTAATCCCGGCGCAGGCCGATCAGCATGCGATAGGTATTCAACAGCGACTGCCGATCGCGATCCTGCTCCTCGACCGAGACGCCGTCGTCGTCACGCGCGTGGCGCTGCGTCCAATACGGCCGCGTACCGCGGTACCAAGTGGCGTTGATCGGCGCGTCGATCTTCGCGGTCCACTCGAAGGCTTCACGCACGCCGATATCGTTTTCGTCGCTCTGGTAGGCGCGGCTCTGCAGGCCTCGCATGCCGAGTTCCTGCCCGTAGTAGATGATCGGTGTGCCTGCGAGCAGCAGGTTGAGTGCGGCGGCGGTGCGCAGTTTCTCAGGCGTGATGCCCGACTCCGATGCGAGCCGGTGCATGTCGTGGTTTTCGACGAATATCAGCTGCTGCTTGCCGGCAGGCGTTGCCGCCGCGGTGCCGTGAAGCGCCGCGACGATCTTGTCCTTGTCGAAGGCACCGATCGCCGCGCGCAGCGGGAACGCAAACACAAAATCGGTGTCGCCGCGGGTCAAAAAGTCGGCCCCGTAGCCCCAATCGGCCTGTTCGGCGATGAAACGGATGCCGGGATTGATCGCGCGCGCGCGATCAAATATCGGCCGCCAGAACGACGCAAACAGATCGGTTTGCACGCCCTTGTCGTCAAGGTCGTCCATCATATGATCGATGCGAAAGCCGTCGACGCCGTCGCTGAAGTCGCCATTGCCGTCCGGGTCGATCCACGACTGGAAGTAACGCTGGAAATATGCCTGCACCTTCGCCGACTTCAGGTTGACCGAGGTCAGCAGCACCGGCGTGTTGCCATAGCTGGCGATGCTGCGCAGGCCGAACGGCCCGCTGGCGGCAGTGCCGTGTTGCGGATCGTCATAGAGGATGAAATCCGCATATTCCGACGCCGGGTTATGGTGCGAGTCGGTGTACCAAGCGTGGCGGTCGTCGGTGTACTGGATCTCCTCGTCGAGATACACCTGCATGCCGCGCGCGTGCAGCGCGGCGACCAGCTGACGGAAGTCGGCCATCGAACCGTATTCGGCGTCGATGCCCTCGAAGTCGCTCGCAAAATAGTTGTGATAGAACAGCGACGGATACAGCGGGGTCAACAGCAGTGTCGTGACGCCTAACGACTGCAGATAATCGAGACTGGCGATCAGCCCCTGCAGATCGCCGTGACGGTCACCGTTGCTGTCGCGCATGCTGCGCACGAACACGTGGTAGAAAATATCCGTTGACGGATTGTGTGTCGGTGCCGACAACGCGATCTCGCTGGCATTCGGTGCCGCCCCCTGCCGCCCCTCGTGCGGGGCCGGCGCCATGTCGGGAGCCGCGACGCAGGCCGCAGCAAGCAGCGACAGCGCCGCGAGACAGGCCCAGCGCATCACCCAACAACCCAGCACATGCAGCTCGCTCTGTATCGGCACGCCGGCCCGCGTCTGCTGAGCGGATCGATGACCGCACCACCGTGAAGTCTGCGTATCGGCATGACCGCGAACGCCGCGTAACGCGCAGCTTGGCGTGAAATGGAACGGCTCATGCTCGAAAGCATAGCGCTGGATGACGTGCGGCTTCGCGCCGCAGTGCAGCGGACACGCATGCGCCGCGTGCGACGCGCGACTCCAGCGGTTCGGGCTCAGCCGCAGGTTTCGATCATTACCGTTTCACCAAAGCCCGTCGGCGCGATTACCCCGGTCGGCTCGCCGGTGGCGTCATGGCGGGTCCGCGCAAAGCGCGCAGCAGCATCGATCGCCGCAGCGCAGCTGTCGTAACGGTCGATGCGCTTGCCGCGCATGAGCACGTGCCAGCCGGATTCGTCGAACTCGACTGCGAGGAGTATGCGTTGCATGGGACCTCCGCCTGAACATCCCCGGGGCTGACGCTTGCCGGCGAAACCGCTCGTCGCACCGGATGGCATCGACCGGTGCGATGCGCATGGCATTGTCTATCGCGCACGCGCGATGGTGCAGTCGGTGTTGGGCGCATCGCCGGGTAGGAAAAATCCGAGGCTCGGCGGTGGCGCCGAGCCAGCGCGTGCTCAGGCCGGCGCGGCTTGCTCGGCCTATGTCAACGGACCCTAGATCCAGCCTTGATCGGCCAGCTCGCGCTTGATATACGCGTAATAGATCGGTGCGGCCACCAATCCGGGCAGGCCGAACGCGGCCTCCATCACCAGCATCGCCAGCAGCAGCTCCCAGGCGCGCGCGCGGATTTCGCCGCCGACGATGCGCGCGTTGAGGAAATACTCGAGTTTGTGGATCAGCACCAGGTACACGAGTGCGGCGATCGCCACGTACAGCGACACCGACAGCGCGACGATCGCGATCACCGTGTTGGATACCAGATTGCCGATCACTGGCAGCAGCCCGACCACGAAGGTCACCGCGATCAGCGTCTTGGCCAGCGGCAGACGCACGCCGAACATCGGCAGGATCACCACCAGGAAGACCGCGGTAAACAGCGTGTTGAGCAACGAGATCTTCAGCTGCGCAAACACCACACGCCGGAACGCTTGCGCAAAGCGGCTGGTGCGGCCGATCATCTCCTGCGCCAACGGCCCGAGCTGCGGCAGCGGCAGTTCGTCGTACAGCGCGATCATCGCGCCGAGCACCATGCCGATCAGCAGCCGCGCCGCGACCTGCACGGCCTCCGCGCCGGCCACGCTGAGCGCGCCGCGATGGGCGGCAAACCATGCGCTGAACGCCTGCTTGAGCTCGGAAAGATCGTCGGGCAGATACGGCTGCACCGCGAGCGGCAGCTGCGCGCGCGACGCGTCGATGACGCCCATCAGCCGTGCCAGCAGCGCCTGCTCGCCACCGGCATCGTGGCGAAAAAACGCCGCCAGCCCGACGATCGCAAGCGTGACTAGGCCGATGACGACGATCGCGACCAGCGCCACCGCGATCAGCCGCGCGCGATCGCCGCGCAGCTTGCCGCCGACCAGCGGCGCCAGCATGTGGGTCAGCGCAAACACCAGCAGGCCAGCGAGCAACGCCGCGAGCAGGCCAAGTTTGAGCACCAGCCACATCGCCAGCAGTATCAGCATCCACGCAGCGATACGCGCGGGCGGCACGGAGCGGAAGGCGTCGGTCATCGCGGGCGGTCCGGCATCTTAATTGCTGCACATCCTACGCGAGTAAATGTACGTGCCGGACACGGCGCGACAGAGGCCGGGGCTCGCCTTGGAGTGCTTGGCACGAAATTGCCTGTAGTGGCCTGAGCGTCTCGCAGCAACTGCCATTTCGAGCGTAGCGAGAGGCGATATTCAATGCCGCAGGCGGTCAATCTATCGCGTTGACCGACAAAATCTCAACTTCGCTCGGAATGACGCTGTCGAATTGTTCAGGCTTTCCCTTGGCGCGGACAGCTGCGCGCGAATCAGCGGACTCCCTATGTTTACGGCGTGCGTACAGGCCGCTGTCGAACATGTATCGGTGCTTGTGATAGATCAGATCTTCGATCTCGTCGGTAAGCTCATCATGCACGCTAGTGGTGTAACCGGTGCCATTGACATGCGGGAACGCAAACGCCGCGTTGACCTTCAAAAACGGTGCGACCGCACGAGCAAACGCAGCTGCCAGATCCTCGTGACGCACCAGCTCGACATTGGCCGGCAACACGCCGTCGACGAGAAAGTAGCCTTCCTGCGGCGTCTGCTTGCGGTGATAGCCGGCCCGCGATACAAAATTGAGAAAATCGCCGGAGGTCCGTTCCAGCAGCGCCTGATTGTGTTTTTCGCGCTCGCGCACGACCGGCAGCTTCATATAGTGGTAGTGCGAATATTCCAACGTGTACGGGTGCCGGATGATGGTCACGATTTTGCGAAAATCCTCCAGCTTACGTCCGTCGAACCCCGCGACGTAGTCGCGCGCCTCGGTCAGCGTGCAATGGCGGATAATGTCGGTGCGCGGTTGCATATCGGCGACGCCGAGCGGCGCAAGTTCCTGGTCCGCATCGACATGGCAGTTCCAAGCCGGGCCGTTGAGGTTGTGGATCAGATAATCCGACGCACTCGATCCGCCGGTCTTGCCGATGTGGATGAACATCATTTTGTCGTTGAAGATCATGTGGCCATCCTTAGCTTGGATTGTCTTGATTCGTATCGTGCTTTCAGCTGAGGTTTGTTTTTCTTTTCTCCCGCCTCGGCTCGGGAAGAATGCATCGAAAATTTCAAGAATTCACCTCTTTACCCCGGCTGCAGATTGGCGTAGGCCAGCACCAGCCATTTGCTGCCGGCATCGTCGAAATTTACCTGCACGCGCGCGTGCGCGCCACCGCCTTCGATGTCGGTGATGGTGCCGCTGCCGAACTTGGCGTGGCTGACGCTCTGGCCGAGCGTGATGCCCGGCGTCGGCTCGACCAGCGCATGACCGAAGCGCCGCGGATCGACGGTGTATCGGGGCCGCGAGACGTTGACCTTGGGGCGGATTTCGTGCAGCAGCGCCGACGGGATCTCGCGCAGGAACCGCGACGGCAGGCCGAACATGTCTTGGCCGTGCAGGCGTCGCGATTCGGCATGGCTGAGCACGAGTTTCTGCCGCGCGCGGGTGATGCCGACATAGGCGAGGCGACGCTCTTCTTCGAGCCGGCCGGTTTCCTCGACCGAGCGCGCGTTCGGGAACAGTCCCTCCTCCATGCCGGCGAGAAACACCAGCGGAAATTCCAGCCCCTTGGCACTGTGCAGGGTCATCAGCTGCACGCCATCCTCGCCGGCCTGGGTCTGGCCCTCGCCGGCCTCGAGCGATGCGTAGGCGAGGAACGCGACCAGTTCGCCGAGCGCGGCGGCTTCCTCATCGTCACCCTTGACGAACCGCGACGCGACGCTGACCAGCTCGTCGAGGTTGTCGACGCGCGAATCGAGCGAATTCTTCGATTCTTTTTCGTAATGGTCGCGCAGCGCGGAGCGCACCAGCACGTGGTCGACCTTGTCCTTCAGCGGCAGTGCGCTGGTTTCACCGGCGAGCGCGTCGACCAGCGCATGGAAGCCGGCCAGCGCATTGCGCGCGCGCGCGGCGAGATCGCCGGCCTGCCGGGCGCGGATCGATGCCTGCCATAGCGACACCGCATCGCTGCGCGCACGCCGACGCACCTCGTCGAGGGTGCGCTCGCCGATGCCGCGCGTCGGGGTGTTGACCGCGCGCTCGAACGCGGCATCGTCGTCGCGGTTGCCGATCAGGCGCAGATAGGCCAGCGTGTCCTTGATCTCGGCGCGTTCGAAGAAGCGCACGCCGCCGTAGACACGGTACGCAATGCCTTCGCCGACCAGCTGCTCCTCGAACGCGCGCGACTGCGCGTTGCTGCGGTACAGGATCGCGCAGTCACCAAAGCTGCCGCCGTCGCGCACCCACTGGCCGATACGCTCGACGATGAAGCGCGCCTCGTCGATCTCGTTGTATGCGGCGTAAAGGTCGACCGGATCGCCCTCGCCGCTGTCGGTCCACAGTTGCTTGCCCAGACGCGCCGGGTTGTGGGCGATTACCGCATTGGCGGCGTTGAGGATGTTGGCGGTGGAGCGGTAGTTCTGCTCAAGGCGGATGGTGCGCGCGCCGGGGAAGTCGTCGAGAAACTTCTGCACGTTCTCGACCTTGGCACCGCGCCAGCCGTAGATCGCCTGATCGTCGTCGCCGACGGTGAACACCTGGCCGGTGTCGCCGGCGAGCACGCGCACGAACGCGTACTGGATGCTGTTAGTGTCCTGGAACTCATCGACGAGGATCTGCGAAAACCGCTGCCGGTAGTGCGCGAGCAAGCCGGAGTTGTCGCGCAGCAGCTCGTGGGCGCGCAGCAGGATCTCGGCAAAGTCGACCAGCCCGGCACGGTCGCAGCGCTCCTGGTACAGCGCGTAGCACTTCAGCATCACACTCGACCATTGGTCGCGATCGGATTGCAGATGCTGCGGACGGCGGCCCTCATCCTTCTGCGCGTTGATCCACCACGCGATCTGCCGCGGCGGAAAGCGCGCGTCGTCGATCTCCAACTGCTGCACGACGCGTTTGACCAGCCGCAGTTGGTCGTCACTGTCGAGGATCTGGAAGGCTTCCGGCAGCTTGGCGTCCTGCCAATGCAGGCGCAGCAGGCGGTGCGCGAGGCCGTGGAAGGTGCCGATCCACAAGCCGCGCGCGCCGGGCCTCGATTCGGAGCGTTGCAGCAGCGCCTCGGCGCGATGACGCATCTCGCCGGCCGCCTTATTGGTAAAGGTGACCGCAAAAATGCCGTGCGCCGGCACGCCGAACACCGCGTTGAGCCAGGCGATGCGGTGGGTGAGCACCCGCGTCTTGCCGGAACCGGCGCCGGCGAGCACGAGGTAGTGGCCGGGTTGCGCCGACACCGCCTCGCGTTGGGCCGGGTTGAGACCGTCGAGCAGATAGGAAACATCCATCGCGGCATTTTACGCGACGGATCGCGCAGCTACTTGGAGGATGCCTGCAATGCCGATGTGCATTTTGCAAGCGCCTGCGGACGCTCCCGCAAGACAGGCGATGCGATCTTGCCGCGCTCAGTGGTCGGGAACCTGCTCGCGACGCCCGGCGGTGGCGATCATCAGCTTGTCAGTCCAGGCGATGCCGATCGCCGACAGGATGAACACGCAATGGATGATCGTCTGCCACAGCACCCCTGTCACCGTCAGCGTGGAGCAGCTCGGGCTGTTCATCGTCGCATCCTTGAGTGCAGCGAGCTGTTCCGGCGTGCAGAACGGCAGGCCCTCCAGCGTGCCGGCGGCGATGAAGGTCTTGAGCAGGCGGATCGACGAGATGCCGATGATCGCCATCGCCAGCTTGACCTTGAGCACGCTGGCGTTGACGTGGCTCAGCCACTCTGGCTGATCGGGATGGCCCTGCAGGCCGAGCCGCGACACGAAGGTCTCGTAGCCGCCGACGATCACCATCACCAGCAGGTTGGAGATCATCACCACATCGATCAGCCCCAGCACGAACAGCATGATCTCCTGCTCGGTCAGTCCCGCCGCGCGATGAACCAGGTGCCAGAGTTCCTTGCCGAACAGGAACACGTACACGCCCTGCGCGACGATCAAGCCCAGATACAGCGGCAGCTGCAGCCAGCGCGAGCTGAAGATCAGTGCCGCCAGCGGGCTGAGGCGGCGGGAAGGTGCGGAAATCGTCATAACAGCAGCCACGATGCAACGGGTCGGGCAGCGTAACGGCGCGCAGTGACGCTGCCAACCGTGCGCTGTCAGCGCCCCAGGCCGCCGTTCACCGGCGTGTCGACCGCCGCACTTAGCGTGCGCGGCTCGATCTCGAACACTGCGATGCGCTTAACCCGACTCGACACGCCGGCCCGGTACCATCGCCGTTGTCCCTGGCTCGGCGAGACCTCCGCGATGATCGACCTCTACTACTGGCCCACCCCCAACGGCCACAAGATCACCTTGTTTCTCGAAGAGGCCGGGCTCGACTACGCGATCACTCCGGTCGACATCGGCAAGGGCGCCCAGTTCGAGCCGGACTTCCTCGCGATCTCACCGAACAACAAGATGCCGGCGATCGTCGATCACGCCCCGGCCGGCGGCGGCCGCGCGATCAGCGTGTTCGAGTCCGGCGCGATCTTGCTGTACCTGGCCGAGAAGACCGGTCGCTTCCTGCCCGGCGACGTGCGTGGCTGCAAGTCCGTATTGGAATGGCTGTTCTGGCAAGTCGGCGGCCAGGGGCCGATGACCGGGCAATACGGCCACTTCAACGTCTATGCGCCGGACAAGATCGCGTATGCGATCGACCGCTACACCAACGAGGCCAAACGCCTGCTCGGCGTGCTCGACACGCAGCTTGCAGGGCGCGCCTTTATCACCGGCGACGACTACTCGATTGCCGACATGGCGATCTACCCGTGGATCGATCCCTACACCGCCGCACCGATCGACCTGACGCCCTACCCGCAGCTGCGACGCTGGCACGCCGCGGTCGCCGCGCGCCCGGCGACGCCGCGCGCGTATGCGCGAACCGAGGAAGTCAACCCGGCCGCCGGCCAGCCGCTGTCCGACGACGCGCGCAAGCACCTGTTCGGACACGGCGCAAAGCCGGCCTGACGCGGGGTCGTTCCGCAGCCGTGGCTGTGGCTTCAGCCCCGATGCTGTCGCATGGATGAAGCGTCGCGGCTGACGCCGCTCCCGCAAGCGCGCCAGCCGGCGCGGCATCGATCGCTCAGGGGGTCGGCATCTTCAACTCGAACTGCTTCGGCGGCTGCGCGCCGAGCAGATGGCGCACGAAGTAGTCCCAGCGCCTGCGGGTCATGTACAGCGTCGCGTCGCCGTAGCCGTGGCGCGCATTGGGCAATACGATCAGGTCGAAATCCTTGTTGGCCTTGACCAGCGCGTCGACCACCAGCAGGGTGTTGGACGGCGGCACGTTGTCGTCCATCAGCCCGTGCGCGAGCAGCAGCTGGCCTTTGAGATTGCTGGCGTGCGATTGGTTGGCCTGGTCGTCGTAGTTGCTGCTGCCGTCGGTGTTGTTGACCAGCAGACCCTGCCATTTTTCGGCCCAGTCGTCCTCGTAGTTGCGGTTGTCGTGGTTGCCGCTCTCACTGATGCCGACGTGGAAGAAGTCCGGATAGCGGAACATCGCCGTCGCCGTCGCGTTGCCGCCGCCGGAATGCCCCCAAATGCCGACGCGGGTCATGTCGATCCACGGATGGCGCTTGCCGAGCTCGGTCATGCCCGCAACCTGATCGGGCAGCGTGTTGTCGCCGATGTTGCGAAAGTACGCGTCGTGAAACTTCTTCGAGCGCCACGGCGTGCCCATGCCGTCGAGCGCAATCACAATCACGCCGAGTTCGGCCAGCGCCTGATTGTCGCCGTGCGAGGCCAGAAAGCTGCGGCTGCGCACCGAGCCGGCTTGCGGGCCGGGGTAGATGTAGTTGACGATCGGATACGTCTTCGACGCGTCGAAGTTCGACGGCTTGAACATCAGCCCGTACAGATCGGTCTTGCCATCGCGCGCCTTGACCGTGAACGGTTCCGGCGCGATCCAGCCGGCGGCCTTCAAGCGCGCGATGTCGGCGCGTGCGATGGCTGTCATCACGTGGCCATCGGCGCTACCGCGCAGCACCGACACCGGCGGCACCGTCGTCGTCGAATAGGTGTCGACGAAGCGCGTGCCATCCGGCGACAGCGTGACTGTGTGATTGCCCTCCTCGGGCGTCAGCAGCGTGATCTCGCCACCGTCGAGATTCACCTTGTAGAAGTGCTGGTGGTAGGGATTGCGTCCCGGCGTCTTGCCGACGCCGCGAAACCAGACGTTGCGCGACGCCGCGTCCACGCGCAGCACCTCGGTGACATTGCCCTCGCCGCGGGTCACCGCACGCTTGAGCTTGCCGCTGTCGAGATCGTACAAATACAGATTGCCCCAGTTGTCGCGCTCGCTGAACCACAGCACCTCGCGGCTGTCGGGCAGGTAGCGCCAGTTGACCGCGCCGTTGCCGCTTTCGAAATACGTCTTGACCTTTTCGTCGAACACCGTGCGCACCTCGCCGCTCGCCACGTCGGCAACGCGCAGCCAGCTCTGGGTGTGATCGCGCGCTGTCGACGCGAAGCCGAGCGTGCGGCCGTCCGGCGCCCACTGCACGTCTTCCCAGCCGCCGTTGCAACTGATGTCGTCACACAGCGTCGAGCGGTGCTGGTCGGGCGGCATCTTCAGCCGCACGCTGGTCTTCGCGTCGACGTCGATCACCACGCGCTCGATCATGGTGATGTCGGCGTCGCCGACCAGCGGGTATTTCCAGCGCTCGACCTTCGGTGCGCCGATGTTGGTGCCGACCAGTACCATCTCGCCGGTCTTGCGCTGGTCTTGCTGGAAAGTGGCGATCTTCGTCGAGTCCGGCGACCACACCAGGATTGCACGGTCGCTATGCGTCCAGCCGGCGTTGTCGGTCGCGTAGCCGTAGTCCGTCACGCCGTCGCGGGTGAGCTGGGTTTCCGCGCTGCTGGCGAGATCGCGCGTCCACAGGTTCCAGTCGCGGATGAAGGCCTCGCGCCGGCCGTCCGGCGACGCCACGCCGGGCTCGCGCGCCTTCGTCGGCTTGCCGCGCTCGTCCTTGACTGCGGCATCGCGATCGACGCATGCCCCGCGGCCGGACAGATCGCAGCGATAGCGCTGGCCGTCTTTCAGCGTGACATCGACGCGGCCACCGGCCTGCGGCGCAACATCGGTCAGCGGCAGCGCATCGGCCTTGACCGGCTTGCCGCTGGCCTTGCCGAGGGCCCCGGCGAGCTTGCCGTGGTCGAACAGCGGCGCGGTCTGCCCGCTGGCGGCGTCCATGCGCACGAAATGATCGCCGGCCGCATCGTGGTCGCGATACCAGAACGCGTCGTCGCCGACCCAGTGCACCGGCTCGATCGCATGGTCGATCAGCGGCGCGGTGCGATAGCCGAGAAAGCCTTCGGCGCGCGCGTAGTCGGCGGCGCTCACGATCGCGCGCGTCTGCGCAAAGGCCGGTGACGCCACGATCACGCAGATCGCCGCCAGCACGCGCAACCCGCGCGACCCGTGGATGACTCGACACATGCGTTTGCCCTCGCTCGTTGTGCGGCGACCGTCGCGTCGCGCGTGGCCGACATGCTAACGCGACGGCCGCGATGCGCCCTGCCGCAGCGCACCGCGCCCTGCAACGCCGGGCCATGACCTCCGGCGGATGCTGCATTGACCGCGCGGCAGGTACGCTCGCCGCAACCCCATCGCAGGCTTCGCCATGAAACCTCTCGTGCTCGCCATCGCCGTTGCGCTCGTGCTGCCGTCACCGCTGCTCGCGCAGGCACCCGCCGCCACTTCCGTCGCTGCGCAAGCCAAAGCCACACCGGCCTGGATCACCGCCAGCAACGCCAACGCGATGATCCTGGTGAAGGCGCAGGCCGACTTCACCCCGGAGAACTTCTCGTTCTTCGGCGTGCCCGGCTACGACGACAAGGTCGCCGACTTCGGCGCGCAGCGCGAGCAGCGTTTCCGCGCCGCGGTCACCAAGGCCAGGGCCGCACTCGCTGCAACGCTGCGGACCGAACGCAATCCCGACGTGCGCCAGGACCTCGAGATCCTGTTGCGCGCCGCCGACCAGGCGGTCGAAGGCAGCGCCTTGAACGAAAAACTGACGCTGCCGTGGATCGACGCGCCGCGGACGGTGTTCTCCGGCATCCAGAGCCTGTTGTCCGAGCAGACCCCGCCCGCGCGCCGCGCCCAGGCGCTCGACCGCCTGAAGGCCTATGTCGGCCTCGCGCCGGGCAGTACGCCGATCACCGAACTCGCCAAGGCGCGCTACGTCGAGCGCGCGACCGACAAGACATTGCTGCGACCGACCCGGCTTGAGGTCGAACAGTCGTTCGGCAACGTCGACACCTTCGTCGACGGTATTCGCAAACTATTTGCCAGTTACCGGGTCGCCGACGCCGACGCCGCGCTCGCCGCGATGGACACTCAGCTGCACGACTACGCAGCTTGGGCGCGTGCGACCGTGCTGCCCGAGGCGCGCGCGACCACCCAATTGCCGCCTGAGCTGTATGCGTTCGGCCTCAAGCGGTACGGCATCGACATCGCGCCGCAGGAGCTGGTCAAGCACGCTGAGCTCGAGTTCATGGAAACCCGCGCGGCCATGCGCCAGCTCGCGCCGCTGGTCGCCAGAGCCAAAGGGCTGCAGGGCATCGACGACGGCGACTACCTCGCGGTGATCCGCGCACTCAAGAAAGAAACGATCGCCAACGACCAGCTCGAAACCCGCTATCGCAAGGTGATCGACGCGATCGACCCGATCATCCGCCAGCGCGGCATCGTCGAGGTGCCCCAACGGCCGATGGTGATGCGCTTGGGCAGCGCCGCCGAATCCGCCGCGCAGCCGGCACCGCACTTTTTGCCGGCGCCTCTGGTCGGCAACACCGGCCAGCAGGGACAGTTTGTGTTGCCGGTGGCGGTGCCGCAGTCCGATGGCAGCACGCTGCAATACGACGACTTCAACTTTGAGTCGGCGGCGTGGACGCTGTCCGCGCACGAAGGCCGGCCCGGCCACGAGTTGCAGTTCACCGCGATGGTCGAGCGCGGCATCTCGCTGGCGCGCACGCTGTTTGCGTTCAAC
>JBOHYD010000404.1:0-5643 GCA_050737635.1 Luteimonas sp.
ATCGATCCATCACTGGAAGCCTGCGTTGCAGAGCTTCCAGACGATGTTCGGCGAAGAGCGCGTGCCGTTGGCGGCGCTGTGAAAACATCAGTTACACAGTTCGTTTGACAGACCCGCGCATTACGCACTGCCGCGGCTGCCGCTGAGCTATCTGCCTATCGGTGCGATCGTGCTGTGGCTGCTGGGCCAGTTGGCGGTGCTCGGCCCCGCCCGACGCGCCGCCAAGCTGTCGCCTGTGGCGGCGACGAGAACTCTTTAAGTCATTCGCAACGTGGCGACGCAGACGACAACCCCGCCTCGGCTGACATCGTCTTTGGTGCCAGCGGCATCTGACGTCTCCTTCGCGTATCGCATGCGCGCCCTCGGTCTGGGTCTGGGGTTTTTGGGCGTGGCCACGGTGTTTTATCAGAACGGTGCGCATCCGCTATTCTGGGCGCTGCTGGTCTTGTATGGCTTCGGCTGGCCGCACCTGGCGCATCTGCTGGCGCGACGCAGCGCTGACCCTGCGCAGGCGGAACTACGCCATATCGTTATCGACTCGGCGATGGGCGGCGCGTGGATCGCCTTGATGGCGTTCGACGCGCTGCCGAGCTTGCTGTTCGTGGGCATGCTGGCGACCGCCAAAGTCTTCGGCGGCAGGCGCGTGCTGGCGCGTGCTTTCCTTGCACAGTGTGCCGCCTGTTTGGCCGTTGCCGCGCTGCTTCGGTTCCCGTTCGCGCCAGCGACGAGCCTACTGACGATGCTCGGCTGTGCGCCCTTGCTGGTGCTCTATCCGCTGGCGATCGTCGCACAGGCCTTCGCCCTGTCGCATCGGGACGCGCAGCGCCAGCGTGTGCAGAGCGTGGTGCATCAGTTGGATGCTTTGACCGGCTTGAGCACCCGACGCCGCTTCGAGCAGGCGGTCGCGGTCGCCTTGTCGGGGAACCGCCGCGATGGTCGCCCGGCAGCGTTGCTGCTGGTCGATATCGACGAGTTCAAGCAGATCAACGATCGCTATGGCCACCCGCTCGGCGATGACGTGCTGCAGCGTGTGGCGACTATCTTATGCACGTGTATCCGCGGCAGCGACGTCGCCAGCCGCTATGGCGGCGACGAATTCAGCTTGCTGCTGTATCAGGCCGACCTTGCCGGCGCGCTGGACGCCGCGGAACGGATTCGGGCAGCGGTGCACGCCGCGCGTTTCAAGCGCGCCCCGGATTTGCGCTGCACGGTCAGCATCGGGGTTGCGACGGCGACGCGGGACATGGACGATCTACGGGCTTGGGTCCACCGCGCCGATAGCGCGCTGTACCGCTCGAAAGCGGCTGGCCGTAACCGGGTTTCCACACCGCCGGATTTGCCATGATGCAAGGCCAAGAAACGACTGAGGGGCAGCGTACAGATTGCCAAAGACTTTAGACGGACTCTGATTCAGATCTTCAGCTTCAAATCCCCCGGCCCTCGCCCTCTCTCTCGCCCCCTCTCCCGCCTCATGCTCAATCCCCAACAATCCGCCGCCGTCGCGCAGTGCGAGGTGCCGATGCTGGTGCTCGCCGGGGCCGGCAGCGGCAAGACCCGGGTGATCGTCGAGAAGATCGCGCGCCTGATCGCGAGCGGCCGCTATCCGGCCAAACGCATCGCCGCGATCACCTTCACCAACAAGTCGGCCAAGGAAATGCGCGAGCGCGTCGCGCGGCGCATCCGCGGCGACGGGGCTGACGGCCTGACGGTGTCGACCTTCCACGCGCTCGGCCTGAAGCTGCTGCAGATCGAGCACGCCAAGGCCGGGCTGCGGCGCGGATTTTCGATCTTCGACAGCGACGACGCGCTCGGCCAGCTCAAGGACCTGATGCCCGGCACCAAACCCGACGCCGTGCAGGCCGCGCAGTCGCTGCTGTCGCGCGCCAAGAACGCCGGCCTGTCGCCGGAGCAGGCGCTCGCCGCCGCGCAATCCACCCGCGAGCGCGAGGCGGCTGCGCTGTACGCGCGCTACCAGACGCGGCTGGCGGCGTTCAACGCGGTCGATTTCGACGACCTGATCCGCCTGCCGGTCGAACTGCTCGAGCGCGACGCCGAGTGCGCACTCGCTTGGCGCGAGCGCATCGGCTATCTGCTGGTCGACGAGTGCCAGGACACCAACGACGCCCAGTACCGGCTGCTCAAGGCGCTGGCCGGGCCTGCCGGCAACTTCACCTGCGTCGGCGACGACGACCAGAGCATCTACGCCTGGCGCGGCGCCAATCCGGAAAACCTGTCGCAACTGCAGGTCGATTACCCGCGCCTGCAGATCGTCAAGCTCGAACAGAACTACCGCTGCAGCAACCGCGTACTGCGCGCGGCGAACGCGCTCATTGCGAACAACCCGCACGCGCACCCGAAGACGCTGTGGAGCGCGCAAGCCGACGGCGAGCGCATCCGCGTGTGGGAATGCCGCAACGCCGAGCACGAGGCCGAACGCGTCGCCGGCGAGATCCATTTTCTCGGCACCGCCAAGGCCGTGGCGTGGAACGAGGTCTGCATTCTGTTTCGCGGCAATCACCAGTCGCGCGCGCTGGAGAAGGCGCTGCAGCTGCTGCGCGTGCCCTATCATTTGAGCGGCGGCACCGCGTTTCTCGAACGCGCCGAGGTCAAAGACGCACTGGCGTGGCTGCGGCTGCTGGCCAATCCCGAGGACGATGCGGCGTTTCTGCGCGCGGTGCAGTCGCCCAAGCGCGAGGTCGGCGCGACCACGCTCGCCAAGCTCGCCGAACTTGCCCAGCACACCGGCCAACCGCTGTCGCGCGCGGTCGAGTCGATCGGCCTGCTCAAACAGCTCACGCCGCGCGCGGCCAATGCGCTCAGCACCTTTGCCGCGATTGTGCACGAACTGCGCGCGGCGGCCGCGACGCAACCGCCGGCGGAGCTGGTGCGCGCGCTGTGCGCGCGCTCCGGGCTGCTGTTGGCGCTGCGTGCGCAGTGCAAGACCGACACGCTGTTCAAGATCCGCCGCGGCAATCTCGACGAGCTCGCCGACTGGTTCGAGCATGCCGCGCAAGGCCGCGCGCGCGGCAGCAGCGCCGGCGAACTCGCCGCGTCGCTGGCCCTGCTCACCCACGCCGACCGTAGCGACGCCGGCAACCAGGTGCGGTTGATGAGCCTGCACGCGGCCAAGGGCCTGGAATTCCGCTACGTGTTTATCGTCGGCTGCGAGGACGGCACGCTGCCGCACGAGGCCAGCCTCGACGAGGGCCGCCTCGACGAGGAGCGGCGACTGCTGTACGTCGGCATCACCCGCGCCAAGGAGCAGCTGTGGCTGTCGCACGCCCGCACAGCACAGCGCTGGGGCAGCCAGCTGCGCCTGCAGCCGAGCCGGTTCCTCGACGAACTGCCCGCCGCCGAACTGCAGCGCGACGGCGCCGATCCGGTCGCCGACGCCGCGCGCAAGCAGGAACGCGCGACCGCCGGATTTGCCGCGATCAAGGCGATGCTGGCAGGCTGACCGCCCGCCGCAACGACCGAGGTCGGCATGTCGCCCATCCTTCGCAATGCCCACGCCGGCGATCACGCCGCGATCTTGCAGCTCAATCTGGCGTCGGAGGCTCTGCTGAGCCCGCTTGACGCCGCGCGCCTGGCGGCGCTGGACGCACAGGCCGCGTACCACCGCGTCGTCGAGGTGGACGGCGCGCCGGTCGCGTTTGTGCTCGCGCTGCGCGAAGGCCGCGACTACGACAGCGCCAATTACCGCTGGTTTGCCGAGCGCTACCGGCGGTTTGTGTATGTCGACCGCATCGCGATCGCCGAAGCGCATCGCGGCAAGCAACTCGGCCGCGCGCTGTACGACGACTTGTTCGCGTTTGCGCGCGCCAGCGCCGTTGCGGTGCTGACTTGCGAGTTCTACAGCGTGCCCTTCAACGAGGCGTCGAGCCGCTTCCACGCCCGCTTCGGCTTCCGCGAGGTCGGCCGGCAATGGCTGGCCGGCGGTGACAAGCAGGTCTCGCTGCAGGTCGCCACGCTGCCGCCGCAATCGTCCGACTGAGCCGGGCGCGAACCGACGGGCCTGCGCCCGCTCACTCCGAAAGCGGACCTGCCATCGGCACCCTAGGGTTGACCATAGGGTGTCATGACCGCGCACCTGGCCTATGTTGCTAAACACGCCTGCATTCGATCGCGGGCACCGCCGCTGTGCGTGGAGGCAAGCACGATGTCCCTCATCGGTGGTCTGCGCGACAAGTTGTCCGATCTGCCCAGGCTGCCGGGCTTGCCCGGAGCCGCGGGGCACGGCGCGCCTCGCGGCCTGGAAGGGCCGCTCGGACTCGGTGGACTGCCCAATCCCGGTCACCACGGACCCGAGCTCGGCAACGCGCCGGGCAGCAGCAACAGCTACCCCGCCGCGCATGGCAGGGAAGAGGTTCCGGTCAACATCGCCCGTCAATTGCACACGCCCGGCAACGCTCCCGCACCGCCCGGGCTGCCGGCACCGCCAGGGCCTGTCGCCCACCTCGAGCAACAGATCGTCGCGCTCCCCGGCAGCCTGTCGAACGCGCTGAACGGCAACCCCGCAGCCGTGGCGCAGAACCTGTCCGCGGCAGCGCAGACACCGGCCGCGGCGGCGACCACCATGCTGCCGGCGATGCAGGCGCAGGCCGCGCTTGCGCAAACGCTGGCCGCGCCAGCGATGGCATCCACGGCGTCCGCGCCGCTGCCGGCCACCGTCAATCCGCTCGCCGCGACAGCCGGCAATGCGCAGGCCGCGCTGAGCGCAACGACGATGCAGAGCCCAGCCGCGGCAACGCCGCCGAGGCTCGAGTCGATGGGCCTGCTGGAACGGCTCACGGCGGCGCTGCGCATGCACGGGCCATCGTCCAGCGTGGCGGCGGTGGCCAATCTGCCCGCCACCTCGGCCACCCAGGCGCTGACCGCCACCGGACTGCCGCTGGCCATGGCAGCGTCGACTCAACCGCCGCCGGTCGACGCCCGCGGACTGCCGCTGGCGATCAACGATCGCGCGCAGCAGGTCGCGCGCAGCGATGCCGCGATGATCCAGGGTTACACCAGCGAAGGCCTACAACGGCGGCCGATGCGTCGCGGCGTGGGCCCGCTGCTGGCAACGCCGATGTCGCGGCGGCTGATGGCCTTGGGTGCCGGCGGCAATCCGCTCGCCAGGACCCAGGGCGAGGTCCGCAACCAGGCGCAGCGCGAACGCGCGACGCAGTGGCTGTTCTGGGTGCTGGCGATCGTTGCCTACGGTTGCGTGGCGATGGCAATGGTCGGGCTGCTCGCCGAGGGTGGCGGCCGCGGCGATGTCTTCAAGGCTCTGGGCGGCAGTCGCAGTGACTCGGTCGGCTTCGCATCGGTCGGACTGGTCGCCGGCGGCATCGCCTGGTGGCTGGCACGGCGTCTCGCACGCGGCGGCGCGCAATAAGCTTGCCATCGAGACAACGGCGGCGGCTTCGCCATCCGCACGCGGCATCTGTCTGGGTCCGGCGGCCGCGCTGATCATGGCGTGTCGATCGACGCGCTTGCGTGCACGGACTACCAGCGCACGCACTCCGGCACCTGGATCATCTGCATCGGCGCACCGGAAAAACTCGGAATGTTTCGCGCGCTCCACACGATCCGCTTGCAGTCCTGGTTTTTCCTGGCCGTCCTGCCGCTGGTGGGCGCGCCGGAGCCACGGCCGGAAGT
>JBOHYD010000405.1:0-6092 GCA_050737635.1 Luteimonas sp.
GCCGCCACAACCGCATCCGCCTGCAGCTGGGCGAACCCATCAAGGCGGTGCAGACTTATCGCGCGCCGTCAGGGGCTTCGATGGACCAAATGCCCCCGCCGGCGGTCTCGTAGGCAACGAATACGACGCTGGGCGTGCGATGGATCACCGAGCGCCCGGCGTCCGCCGGGACCGGCAACGGCCGCTGCGGGGTGGACACGCGGTCAGCGTCTGCGCCGACGGGCAAGGTCCAGAAGGTATCGCCAATCGCGCCCACCGCCGCGCGCACATGGCCGTCGCGGTCGTTCACTTGCAGTACTGGATGCCATCGCGCTCGAACGCATGCACCTGCCAAGCGGCGTCCAGGCTGACATCAAGCGATGGCGGGAGCAATTGCCCGATGCCGGTGGTCGCTATAAGCGGCCGCCCGTGTCCGTGCGCTGGAGGGCCCTCACCACCACCAGCAGCCTCCGAAGCAAAGGCCGGTGCCAGCAAGCCTGCGGCGAGTGCCCAAACAGAAATACGTTGCAGCGTCTCCATAGTTCCTCCGGTTTACATGGAAAAGGTGACAAAACCGACGACTTAACCCGCCGTGGCCGACGCTACCACGAAATGCCTAGCACGATGGTGACCCCGCGCACAGCGCTATAAACGTCCCCGCGCGCCGTGGTGCGACTGCCATGCCGTTTCAGCCGCTCACCGATGTCCATGACGTTATGCCTTCCGCCGATCGTGTCGCCGATCCGCGCGGATTGTTGCTTGAAGGCCCGCGAAGATCCGAGGCCTGTCGGTGCCATCGCCGGCTCTCAAGATCGCACGGCCCTTGCCTTCGGTGATCGCCGCGCAAGCCTTAAGGGAACCTCTAAGCGCCTGTTCACGGTCTCGATTTGAGCGATCACCCTGTCCGCAAAAGGCGTCAAGAACGCAAAAATACCTGAACACTCTGACCCGACGCGCACTTCCGCCGCCGACGGTGCGCGGCCTTGATGCAGTGCGGGTTGGCGAGCGCTTGGACCCCTGACACGCCTTGCAGACTCCGTAAAAAATCCCTTGATGCGCTTTTTCGCCTACCTGCCCGCGCACGTCAAGCGGCGCGGCTTCGGATCGGCGAGCAGATTGCGGCGTCCCGGTTACCTGGTTCGGCTTCAGCCGGGAACGGGTGTCGGCTCCGGTGACAACGGGTCAGCAGGGGGAAGTGATCACACGCCGCATGGGGTGTCGGGGCACAGCCCCGACGGTGACGCTTCGGATGTCATCGAAGCGATGCGCATTCAGAGGTCCGCATTCGTCGTCAGCGCGCCCCCTTCATTCCTGCCAACCGGCGCGTGGCCGATAACCTGGCCGAAGCGCAGAACACGATTCACGCGCAACCAGGCGCACGCCACGAAGCGATGCCGGCAGAGCGCAGCGGCACGCGAGCACCGGCGGAAGCGCGCAGCGCTGCAGCGGCGCGGTGTGTGACGCGGAGCGACTAGCGCACGCGCTGATCGCAGGCGCGTGGCATTGCACTTGCCGAAGACACGCACCGCATCCACGCGCAACACGCGGGCCTGGCCGAAGTGCGCGCACATGGATGTGCGCGCCACCTGCATGGACAGCACAGCCTGCGCCGTGGAACGGCACTGATGCAGTGCCGCAGGCACTGGCGGCCCGCTGACATAACGACGGATTATGCGGCGAGCGCAGCGATGCAAGAAGTGAGGCACGCATGTGCCGCACTTTGCATAATCCCGCGTTATGTCGGCGGGCCGCGAGAGCCCCGTTGGAGCGCGCCAGTGGACGTGCAACGTGCGCGATGCATCCGCGCGGAACGGGGATGGGGGTTGTATCACTCGGCGAAGCAGCCAGCGTGCGGGGGCGTAGCCGCCGTGCGCTGACAAGCACGGCCTGTGTGCACGCGCGTGAGTGGGTGCATGTGCATACGCACGCAGTGCGGCTCCAGTTCTTGCGATCAGATCGCGACATCACGACCCAAGGTCGGCTTGAGCGCAGCTAAGCCGCCGGCCGGGGTGCGATCAGGCGTCGAGTTCGTCCCGCTCGCGGCGTTCGAGTTTCGCGGACGGATGCGTTGCGCTGTGCACGGCCTTCAACCGCGCGATTGAGACATGCGTGTAGCGCTGCGTACTCGTGATCGTGCTGTGCCCGAGGATTTCCTGCACATGGCGGATATCGGCGCCGTTGTCGAGCATGGCGGTTGCCATCGTGTGTCGGAACAGGTGGCACGCGCCGCGCTTGGTGATCCCGGCCGTATTGAAGTAATCGCGCACCCGGAAGCACACGCCATCGGGCGACAGCGGCTGTCCGTACTGGTTCACGAACAGGTGTTTGACCGTTGGATCGAGCGCCTGCAATGGCCGCGCCTCGCGCTGGTATTTCGCGATCCAGGCCAAGGCGCGTTCGCCGACTGGCACGAACCGGTCCTTCTTGCCTTTGCCCAAGCGCACATGCAGCGTGCCGCGTTCGGGTTCGATGTCGGTCAGCAGCAGATTCGCCAGTTCCAGCCGGCGGATGCCGGTGGCGTAGAAGAGTTCCAGCACGGCGCGATCGCGCAAGCCGTCGGGGGTATCGATGTTGGGCAGTGCGAGCACTGTTTCGACTTCCTGCAACGTCAGCGGCTCACGCAGGTCGTCGGTGCGCTTGGGTAGTTCAAGATCGGCAGCTGGATTGGATTCAACGACACGTTGCCGCACCAGCCAGCGGAAGAACATTTCGATGGTGAACAAGGCGATGCGCTGGCCGTTCACGGCGATGGGCTGGTCGTTGGCTTTGCGGTACAGGAACAGATGGCGCTGGAACCGTTCCAGGTGCGCGTGTGTCACTTCGTGCGGGCGTTCGATGCTCCGTTCGCTGCACCACGCGTGGAAGTGCGCCAGGCGGCTCCTGCGCGTTCTCTGATCGGCCACGCTGCGATGCAAGGTTTCCAGATGGGTGATGTAGCAACAGATCCACGCGGCCAGGCTGTCAGGTGCTGACGGTGCCAGCAGCAGCGTCAGCCGTTCGCTGCGCTTGCCCGCCATCAGTGCCCGCTCGTGGCATGGCCGTTGACCTTCCTGCTACGCGGCTTTTGGGACACAGCAGGCGGGATTGTCCCGTTAAGCCCTGTTTTTTCGGTCTTTTCGGCAGATTTTGCAGGCCGCAAGGTACCCGCAAGGTCCCCGCGAGGTGGCCGCAAGGTCCCCGCAAGGTCGAGGGTCTGACCCCGCAAGGTGGGCGGTTTACCCCGCAAGGTCGGCACGGTTGCGCTCTCGGCCAAGCCCATCAACTGCGGCGCATCCGCGTCGGCGTCGCCATCGAAGGCAATGCTGTAGGTATACAAGCTGCCGTTCTGGCCGGTATGCATGCGCACGTATTCCAGCTGCACCAGCCGCTCCAGATGCACGCGTAGCTGTGTGTCCGACAAGCCCAGCACGCCGCGAACAAGACGACGCGTGAAGCGCATGCCGCCCTGCTCGATGCCTTGCACGCCTGCCTGTTCGCTCGCCCATGCATTGAGCGCGGCCAGCACGCGCCGCGTCTGCGGCGGCAACTCATCGAGACTGCGGCCGAGCACCGCATGGGCCAAGCGGTTCGCCAGCGCAATATCGGATTGCACGACTTCGATGTACTCCACCGCGACGCCGTTGACGTCCAAGGTTTCGATCTTGCGTTGCTGCTGGTGCAACAAGGCAATGGCATCGATCAGCACCAGATATTTGACGTGATCGCGGCGTAGTCGCACGCGATCACTGGCGAAGGTCAGCGACTCGGCGAACGGATTGACCACGGCGAGTGGCCGCAACAGCGACTGTGCCGTGCGATGCGCTTGCAGCACCTGGTCGGCCCGCACGTTCGCCTGCAAGCCTTGCAAGGTGCGTGCCTGCCGTTGCCGCTGCTGGATCGCGGCGGTTTGTTCGGCGGTTTCATTGATCGTCAGCACCAGACAGCGGTTCAACAACTCCTCGTCGATGTCGATCGCGGTGGTGGTCAGGCACAGCATCACCGGGCCTTCGACGCGGTATTCCGATGTCACCAGCTTGCCGGTGGTCGGGTCTTTGCCGGTGCTGGCAATGGTCAGTTCGCCCTGACTTTGCAACAGCTTCAACGCATACGCCGCTTGCCTGACCCCTTCTTCCTCGGCGATGGCGAGGATTTTGTGCTTGAGGTCGCCTTCGCCGATGTAGAACAACGACTGCCCGGTCATTGCGCTGTACTGCACGCGCTGGTGTTCCGGCATCAGCGACAACAGCGCATCCATCAACGTCGATTTGCCGGCCGCACTGGTGGACTGGATCAGGATCGCCAGTGGCTTTTTGAGCAGCCGCGACACGCAGGCCAGATAGCCCACCAGTGCGTTCGTGCCTTCGCCGACCACGCCGATCGCTTCGACATCGGCGACGATGCGATCGGCCAACATCGGATCACGCAGCAGCGTCAACCCGGCCGCTTCCTCGGCTTCGCTCAACACCGCTGCATCGCTCGTCGTGTCTGGCTGCAACGCGCCGCGGATCGCGGCTTCCTGCAGCGGCTCCAGCGCCAGCACCAGTGCCGACAGGTCGCCAGCGATCACCGACTCGGCCACGCCCAGTTCGATCGCGGCGGCTTTGACGAACGCATTGCGTTGCCGCGCCTGGTACAGGTCGAGCGTGTCCAGGTGCAGGTGATCGCCGGCACTCACGCGCAAGGTGATCTTCAACGACTCGGCGCTCAGGCAGCGCACCAGGCCGCGTACCCGGTAGCTGCGCGGGCCGCGGGTGAACCGGATGTCGTCCGAGCCTGCGATCGCCAGCCCATCGGCTTGCGGCGGCAACAGGGGTGCGGACAAGGCCATCGACGAACGATCAAGGGGTTGCGACATGGGCGGGCCTCCGGGCAAAAACCTGTCAAGCAGAACAACTCTGCCGCGAGTCTACGCCTATTTGGCGTAGTATCAACGTCTGCCTGACATCGGACTTAGCGTATGACCCACCTCCCGCTGCTTCCCCTCGCGCCGATGACGCCCGACGAGACCCCCTTCTTCCGCCAGCTCGGGCAGCGCATCGCCGAGCGCCGCAAGACCCAGGACCTTACCCAGGCGCAGCTCGGCGAGCTGGTCGGTGTCACCCAACAGCAGATCGGCTCGTTCGAGATCGGACGCAGGCGCATTCCGGTGTCCACCTTGCCGCTGCTGGCCAAGGCATTGAACGTCAGCATCGAAGCGCTGATCGGCGGAACGCCCAAGGCGGCCGCCAAGCGCGGCCCGGCACCGAAGCTGCAGCAGCAGCTCGAACAATTGCAGGCGCTGCCCCGCGCCAAGCAGCGCCTAGTCAGCGAAGTGCTCGACTCGCTGCTCGCGCAAGCATCGCGCTGAGCGCACTCACAAGCTCAACAACGCCAAGGCCCGCAGCGCGGGCCTTGTGCTTCAAGCATCAGCGGTAAATGAACCTGACCCCATTAGTACCGTAAATGAACCTGACCCCATTAGTACCCTTAATTTTTCGCAATGCGGGCCTTGTTGCATGCCGCAGGTCAAGACCCGCCCTACGAGTTCTGTAAATGAACCTGACCCCTTAATCCCGACCCCTTAATCGGCTGTGTAAATGAACCTGACCCCTTAATCGGCTGCCTTAATCCGTGACCCCTTAATCCGACCCCTTAATCTGCCCTACGAGTTCTGTAAATGAACCTGACCTCTTAATCCTAATCTCGTGCCCGCTATGACCGACAGAACTAGCATAAGATAGTCCAGCCACCAGAGTGGAGACGAGGAACTGCTCCCCACAGTTGCGAACAGCAATGCAGCGCCTAGCAACTCCTGAAGCATAACAACAAGGAAAGCATGAATATATGGCGACTGCACCTGCACCTGAGCCAGTCTCGCAAACACCGCAATCACGATAGCCGCATCTAGCAAGTATCTAAGTAGGTACTTAAGCGCAACTTCTGCATTTATCGCCTCGCTTGTCACGGGATCGGCGGCCACGAAACTCGCCACAATTCGCAGCACGAGCAGCACTATGGCGAACGCAAAAATTCTGCGAATATTCAAAGTAGCCATCTTTTTCTGGTCTATCACTTAACGCGAACTTTATCGTGTACAGGTGGGGGCGGCTCCGGAGGCTTTGGCATAGTGCGTGGTGCGTTCACACCATTCGCAG
>JBOHYD010000406.1:0-1707 GCA_050737635.1 Luteimonas sp.
GCGGATGTCGCGCGCAGCGAGCGCGTCGACGACATCAAGCGCGGCGTCGGTGGCATCCGCGAGATCGAGTTTCTCGCGCAGGCGCTGCAGCTGATCCACGGCGGGCGCACCCCGGCGCTGCGCGAGCGTCGCCTGCTGCCGGCGCTGCGCGCGCTGCGCGAGGCCAAGCTAATCGCCGCGGACACCCACGATGCGTTGGTCGCCGCGTACCGCTGCCTGCGCCGGCTTGAGAATCGCCTGCAGATGCTGCACGACGCGCAGACCCATGTGTTGCCGGCAGCAATGATCGAACGCCAACGCATCGCGCAATCGCTCGGCCATGCCGACTGGGACGCGCTGCGCGTGGTGCTCGATGCGCAGCGGCGCGTGGTTGCCGATGAGTTTGCCGCGCTGCTCGCCGCACGTGAGAGCGCACCGGCCCCCGGCGATCTCGACGGCTACTGGCGCGCACTGCCCAGCGCCGGCGACGCACAGCTGTTGGCGGCGGCTGGCTTCGACGATGCATTGGCCGCAGACACGATGCTGCGCGAGTTCGCGCGCAGCGTCGGCGTGCGTGAGCTGTCCGATGGCGCGCGCGCGCGGCTGGATCGCGTGTTGCCGGCGATGCTGCAGGCCGCCGGCGCGGCGGCCGATTCGGCTCTGGTGCTGCGCCGCCTGCTCGCGCTGCTGCACAACATCCTGCGCCGCGCCAGTTATCTCGCGCTGCTCGACGAACGCCCCGACGCGCTGATGCGGCTGGTCGATGCGGTGATCCGCAGCGCGTTGCTCGCCGAGCGGCTGGCGACGCTGCCGCTGCTGCTCGACGAACTGCTCGACGCGCGCATCGCCGGCGCGCCGCCCGCGCGCGCTGAGCTTGCCTCGGCGTGTCGTGCCGCGCTGCGCATCGACGACATCGAACCCGCGCTGCTCGCACTCAACGAAACCCGTCAGGCGCTGAGCTTCCGCATCGCGCTCGCCACCCTCGACGGCCGCCAGCCGGCCCGCGACAGCGCGCGTCAGCTCGCACGGCTGGCCGACGCGGTGATCGACACCGTGCTGGCACTGGCGCTACGCGAGCTGCACGCCGCGCACGGCGCGATCGACGGCGCGCGCTTCGCGGTGATCGGTTACGGCAGCCTCGGCGGCGAAGAACTCGGCTTCGGCTCGGATCTCGATCTGGTGTTTCTGTACGACGCACCGACCGACGTGCCGTCGAAGCTCGAGCGACATGCCGGCGCGCGCGCGCTCGACGCGCCGCGCTGGTTTGCGCGCCTCGCGCAGAAGATCGTCGCGTTGCTCGACACGGTCACCGCCGCCGGTCGGCTGTACGACATCGACGTGCGCCTGCGCCCGGACGGCGGCAGTGGCCTGCTGGTGTCGACGCTGGCCAGCTACGGCGATTACCAACGCCACCGCGCATGGACCTGGGAGCATCAAGCGCTGGTGCGGGCGCGCTGCGTGGCCGGTGATCCCGGCCTGTGCGCGGAGTTCGAGCATATCCGCGCTGCCACGCTTGGCCGGGCGCGCGACGACGATGCGCTGCGCAGCGACGTCGCCGCGATGCGTCAGCGCATGCGCGCCGAACTCGACCGCAGCGATGCGCATGGCTTCGATCTGAAGCAAGGCGAGGGCGGGCTGGTGGATCTGGAGTTCCTGCTGCAGTATCTGGTGCTGCGCGATGCCGCGCACGCCACCGCACTGCTAGCGTCGCGCGACACGCCGCGATTG
>JBOHYD010000407.1:0-5453 GCA_050737635.1 Luteimonas sp.
AGATGTAGAACGGCAGCATCGGCTGGTTGTTGGTGCTGTAGCTGGTGGCCGCGGCCATCCAGCTCGAGAACGCGCCGCACTCGGTGATGCCTTCCTCGAGCACCTGCCCGGCCGAATCCTCGCGGTAGAACATCAACT
Organism: Luteimonas sp.; assembly: GCA_050737635.1. Lineage (GTDB taxonomy): Bacteria > Pseudomonadota > Gammaproteobacteria > Xanthomonadales > Xanthomonadaceae > Luteimonas. The sequence goes on from JBOHYD010000407.1 coordinate 139, forward strand.
GGTCGGCGTCGACCGGCTTGTACTTCTGCCCGTGCGGCGCGTAGATGCCGATCTGGCGGAACAGGCCTTCCATGCCGAACGTGCGCGCCTCGTCGGCGACGATCGGCACCACGCGCGGGCCGACGTCCTTGTCGCGCAGGATGATGTTGAGCGTCTGCACGAAGGCCATGGTCGTGCTGATCTCGCGGTCGCCGCTGGATTTGAGCAGGCGCTCGAACACGCTCAGCGGCGGCGCTTGCAAAGACACGTCGGACTTCATCCGCCGCTGCGGCAGCGAGCCACCGAGCGCGGCGCGGCGCGCCTTGAGGTACTGCACCTCGGGCGAATCCGGGCCCGGGTTGTAGAACGACAGCTTGTCGATCTGCTCGTCGCCGACCGGGATCTGGAAACGATCGCGGAAGATCTTCACCGCCTCGGTGTCGAGCTTCTTGGTGTTGTGGGTCGGGTTGAGCGACTCGCCCGCCGAGCCCATGCCGTAACCCTTCACCGTCTTGGCGAGGATCACCGTGGGCTGGCCTTTCTGGGCGACGGCCGCGGCATAGGCGGCGTGCACCTTGTGCGGATCGTGGCCGCCACGGTTGAGGCGGCGGATGTCCTCGTCGGACAGGTTCGCCACCATCGCGCGCGTCTCGGGATACTTGCCGAAGAAATTCTCGCGCGTATACGCGCCGCCGAAGGCCTTGCAGTTCTGGTACTCGCCGTCGACGGTTTCCATCATCAGCTTCTTGAGCAGTCCCAAGCGGTCGTTGGCCAGCAACGGGTCCCAGTAGCTGCCCCAGATGGTCTTGACCACGTTCCAGTGTGCGCCGCGGAAGGCGCCTTCGAGCTCCTGGATGATTTTTCCATTGCCTCTGACCGGACCATCCAAGCGCTGCAGATTGCAGTTGACGACAAAGACCAGGTTGTCGAGACCCTCGCGGCCGGCGACCGAGATCGCGCCGAGGCTTTCCGGCTCGTCGGTCTCGCCGTCGCCGAGGAAGCACCAGACCTTGCGGTCGGACTTCGGCATCAGGCCGCGGCCTTCGAGATATTTCCAGTTGCGCGCCTGGTAGATCGCGGCGATCGGGCCCAAGCCCATCGACACGGTCGGCGTCTGCCAGAAATCCGGCATCAGCCACGGATGCGGATAGCTGCTGACGCCGCGGCCGTCGACCTCCATGCGGAAGTGGTCGAGCTGCGACTCGCTGAAGCGGCCTTCGAGGAAGGCGCGCGCGTAGATGCCGGGCGAGCTGTGGCCCTGGGTGTAGAGCAGGTCGCCGGGATGGTCGTCGGACGGTGCGCGCCAGAAATGGTTGAAGCCGACGTCGTAGAGCGTGGCGCTCGACGCGAAACTGGCGATGTGGCCGCCGAGGTCGCCGGGTTTACGGTTGGCGCGGACCACCATCGCCATCGCGTTCCAGCGGATGATTGAGCGGATCCGCCATTCCATCGTCGCATCGCCGGGCATCTTCGGCTCAAGGTGCGCGGGGATGGTGTTGATGTATTCGGTGGTCGGCGCAAACGGCAGGTGCGCGCCGGCGCGGCGAGTGAGCTCGACCATGCCTTCGAGCAGTTGGTGGGCGCGCTCGGGGCCGGCGTTGTCGATCACCGCCTTGAGCGATTCGATCCATTCGCGCGATTCGATCGGGTCGGGGTCGTTCTGCAGGACGTCGCTGAGCCAGTTCATCGGGACAAACACTCCGCCGCGACCCGCTGGCCGCGCTGTTGTCATGGATTTCGGGCCCCGAGTCTACCAGGGGGTGTGGGGCGGTTCGGCGGCCGTTAGCGATCATTGCTTGGGCTGACGACGCGCAGAACGCGATCAGCGAGACAGGTTTGTGGTTACGTTCAAAACGACGGTTGTTCAGCGCGCCACGTCGGCACCGCGCCTTATCGATCGGCATGGCAAGCGCAACCACGGGTTGGCCGTCCGCTGCACGCAAATGCGGGCGCGCTAACGTGGTTGCGCTACTTGCCGCATGCCGTGGCACCAAGAATTTGCGTCACCCGCGCGAACGCGTCCTGCAGCTCGCGCTTCTTGTCGCTCGCGGCGTAGCGCCAGGTGGACTCGATTTCGCGCTGGCGCTGTTTCCAGCCGTCGCAGGCGGCGGTGTCGGGGACGCGCGAGCACAGGTCGTATTTCATTTCGCAGGCCTCGCCGGCACCGCTGTTGGCGTCGCCGTCGAGGCCGGTGGTCTGCAGGCGCACGCAGCGCGGTTTGGGTTCGGCGTCTTCGCTGAGGTAGCTGGCGTTGTCCCAGGTGCTGCACTGGTATAGCGGCGGCGGTGGCAGGCGGTCGGCGTCGGCGATCGCGACCGGCGGCAGAGTGTCGAGGCGGGGGGCGGGCGTGGCGGTTGGCGTGGCGGGTACGGCGGCAACGGGGTCGATCTTCGCCGGCGGCGCATAGGCGGGTATCACCACCGGCGTGCCGATGACGCGCTTGTCCTGCTTGCTGCCCTTCGGACACGGCGTGCCGTTCTGCACGGTCAGCGCGCCCTCGGCATCGGTGCAGCGGTAGATGACGGTGTTGTCCTGCGCGCGCGCGAGGCCGATCGCCGCCAACAGCACTATGCATTGCGCTGCACGCACGCTCATGCGCCGCCGCAGTCCTGCGCGAGGCGTGCGTTGAGGCCGCGCTCCTCGGTGCTCAGCGTCGCGCGCTCGTTGGCCTGCACCTGGAAAAAGCGGCCGCGCAGGTCGTCGCGGCGGTCGCGCAGACGGTCGCAGGCCTCGGTCTGCGGCAGCGGACTGCAGTCGTCGCGCACCAGCGCCTCGCTGTCGCCATAGCCGATGCCGTAGGGATAGCCGCGACCACCACGCGGCGGTCGCGGCGGCAGCGTGCGTCGGCTATTGCCCTGCGGGATGCCGACCAAGGGCGGTGTGACCGGAGTGAAACCGCTGCCGGCATTGCCGTTGTGGCCGCGGCCGTAGCGCGGTCCGGCGACGCCGGGACCGCTGCCGGCCGCCGCGCCGCCGGCGAGGCCGTCGCGCGAGTACGCATCGTCGCCATCGCCATAGCCGCCGTTGGCCAGGTAGCGCGGATTGCCGTCGCCGCTCCCGCTGGTGTAGGTGCTGCCGTCGCCGCGGCGGCATTCGTACAGCGGCCGCGGCGCGTTGATGACGATCCGCTGCGGCGCGACCGGCGCGGGCGCGGCGACGATCGGTGCCGGTGCCGGCCGCGACGGCGCGTCCTTCGGGCGCAGCATCGTGCGGATCTGCTGGGAGTCGTTCCGACTGCAGGGCGCGTCTTGCAGGCGCTGTGCGCCTTTTGCGTCGGTGCAGCGGTAGATGGTGACGTCGCCGGACGGCGCGACCGCAGCGATGGCGGTGAGGCCATATGCGCAGGCGAGCAGCAGTGGCAGTGCGCGGCGGAGCATGCCGGCATGATGCGCGCGCGCGCGATGGCGGAAAAGTGCGGCGCGGCGCGGCGTCAGGGGCGGTTCAAGGGGGTTGCAGCGCCGCCGGGGCGGCGCGCACGAATGCGCGGACCTTGGCGTGGTCGCCCGCCATTCGTGCGTCATCCCGGCGTGCGCCGGGATGACGGTGCGGTCGTCGGCCGGGCGTCGTGTCGCGTACCGCTCAGGCTGCATCCAGCGCCGAGCGGCGGGTGTCGCGGAGTAGGCCGACGATGCTGGCGGCGGCGTCGCGGCCTTCCTGCACGGCGGTGACGACGAGGTCGGCGCCGCGCACGACGTCGCCGCCGGCGAACAGTTTTGGGTGCGAGGTCTGGTAGGGCAGGCGATCTTTGGCGGCACCTGCGCCAACGCCGGCACGGCGGCTCGCGACGGCCTCCGCCGCCGCGCCAACCTCGATGCGCCCGTTGGGCTGCGCGGCGACGCCGGCCGACGCCAGCCATGCCGGCAGCTCCGGCGAAAACCCGAACGCGATGATCACCACGTCGGCATCGATCACCGATTCGCCGCCGGCGATCGCCACTGCCGTCGCGCGACCGCGCGCATCGGGCGGGCCGGCTTCGGTTTCGACCACGCGCACCCCGGTGACCGGCGCGTCGTCACCGTCGCCGTCGCTTTCGATCGCCAGTGGCTGGCGGTTGAACAAAAATGCGACACCCTCCTCGCGCGCGTTGCCGACCTCGCGCGCGGAGCCGGGCATGCTGGATTCGTCGCGGCGGTACACGCAGGTCACGCTGCCGGCACCGAGCCGCACCGCCGAGCGCACGCAGTCCATGCCGGTGTCGCCGCCGCCGAGCACCACCACGCGCTTGCCGCTAAGGTCGGGGATCGCGACGTGGTCTTCCCAGCCGGCGATCGGCCGGCCGAGCGGATCGTGCCCGCTGACGAGGCGGCCGTTGCTGACCAAGAACGGCAGCGCCGGCAGCACCGCGCGCCGGTCCTGTCCGGGCAGGCCGCCGTCGGTGTAGCGGTAGGCGCCGAGGCCGAGAAACACCGCGTCGTAGTCGGCCAGCAGCGCATCGATCGACACGTCGATGCCGATCTCGACGCCGAGCCGGAACTGCACGCCCATGCCTTCGAGGATGCCGCGCCGCGTCGCGATCACCGCCTTGTCGAGCTTGAATCTCGGGATGCCGAACTGCATCAGTCCGCCGATCTGCTCGTAGCGATCGAACACCGTGACAGCGATCCCGGCGCGCACTAGCCGATCCGCGCACGCCAGGCCGGCCGGCCCGGCACCGACCACCGCGACGCACCTACCGGTGGCGATCACTTTCGACAGATCTGGCCGCCAACCCTGCGCGACGGCGGTGTCGACGATATATTTTTCGACCGCGCCGATCGTGACCGCGCCGAAGCCGTCCTCGAGCGTGCACGCACCCTCGCACAGTCGGTCCTGCGGACACACGCGGCCGCACATTTCCGGCAGCGGGTTGGTCTCGTGGCACAGTTCGGCGGCCTCGATGAGGCGGCCTTCCTCGACCAATCGCAGCCACTGCGGGATGTGGTTATGCACCGGGCACTTGGCCTCGCAATACGGGTTGCCGCAGTCGAGGCAGCGGCCGGCCTGGTGCGCGGCGTCATCGCGCTCGAACGCGCCGTACAGCTCGCTCCAATCGCCGCCAGTGCGCAGCAACAGCGGAATCTTGCGCGGCATCTCGCGCTGGATCTCGAGGAACTGGAAGGCTTGTTTTTTACCCATGAGGCGCGAGGAACGAGTGCAGAGGAGTGAGAAACGAGTCGATGCGGCCGGTGCGATTGGCGCGCGTGACGAAAGCGATCATCGATGCGGATGACGAAACGATCCCGGTACGCAGATGTCCGGCAACCGTCGCGCTGGGTCCCGGCGTGCGCCGGGATGACGAGCAAAACACCGCGCGCGGCGCGGTCGGGACGGCGATTGCCATCACTCGTTTCTCACTC
>JBOHYD010000408.1:0-5150 GCA_050737635.1 Luteimonas sp.
GGCGTCGGCAGCGGCGAACGGGATCGGCGCGCACGACGCGCTTTGAGCGGCGGCTGGTGGTGCGCCCGGCGTTGTCGCCGGGCGAAGGGACGACGCCGAGAGCGGCTTGGCAAGCGCATCCACGGACCCTGCGGCGAGCAGCACCAGCAGTGACGCGGCGGACGAGCGCCAGAACTCGCGTGTGCGCATGAGGATTCCCCCGGAGACCAGCGCGCAAGCCTGCGGCAAGCCGGCCCCCCCGGCAAGCACGACCGTCGGCGCATGCGCGGCGCGGCGCGGTATCTTGGCCGGCAGCATCGGCGACGATAGAGCGATTGCGCGCAGGCCGCGCGACTATGCGGCAGTTGGCGATGACGGCGACGGCAGTGGTGTGTCCGGGTCAAGCGCCTCGCGCTTCAGCCAGTCGATGAACGCCGCCGCTGCCGGCGTCGGCGGTCGATGCGCTGGATGCACGGCGTAGTACGAAAACCGCGCCTTCAGCGATGGTCCGGGCAGGCGCACGAGCTCGTAGCGCTGCAGATAGGGCGTGGCGATGTGGTGGCGCGCGAGCGCGACGCCGATGCCGTACACCGCCGCGCGCATCACGTCGCTGCTGTCGCTGAACACATGCATGTCCGGTAGGCGCAGGCTGCGCACGCCGGCGGCGCGGAACCAGTCGCGCCAGCCCTGCTGGGCCATATCCGACAGCAGCGGCAGCGCGGCGATGTGTTTGGGATCGCTGACCTGCGCCACCCCGGCCAGCGTCGGCGATGCCACCGGAAACAGCGCGTCGTCCATCAGGTGATGCGCGATCAGGCCAGGCCAATGGCCGGCATCCCGTTCGTGCTGTTCGCGTGGTCGGCCGCGCGCGCGCCGGCCGCGATCGGCGCGATCTGCAACGCCACTGCGGTGCTGTTCGCGGCGCTGGTGGCGTACCTGTTTTACGGCGAACGCATCGGCGCGCGCCGCGCGCTGGCGCTGCTGACCGGATTTGCCGGCGTGGTGGTGCTGGCGACCAGCAAGAGCGCCGGTGCCGGCAACGCGCTGGCGGTCGTCGCCGGCACCGCTGCCGCGCTGCTGTACGGCATCGGCGTCAACATGGTGCGGCGTCATCTGACCGGCCTGCCGGCGGCACCGGTGGCGGCGGCGACGCTGTCGATGTCGGCGCTGCTGCTGGTGCCGTTTGCGCTCAGCCACTGGCCGCAGCACGCGCTGTCGGCGCAGGCGTGGTGGAGCGCGATCGCGCTCGGCGTGGTCTGCACCGGCTTTGCCTTCTTGCTGTATTACCGGCTGATCCAGCGCATCGGCGCCCCGAGCGCGGCGACGGTGACCTATCTGGTGCCGCTGTTTGGCGCGACCTGGGCGTGGCTGCTGCTCGGCGAGGCGGTGACGTTGCCGATGGCGGTGGCCGGCGTGCTGATCCTCGGCAGCGTCGCGATTAGCCAGCGCACGGCACGCTGACGACGGCGCGCATCGCGCGCAGTTCGATTTCGAGATCGATTTCAGCACACGGTGCTGGACCTCGACGACACGCGCGTCGTAGATTGCACCAGTAACAGTCCGGCGTCAGGGGGGCCGTCATCCAGCATCTTTGGGGAATCGAATGCAGCGTCATCGCCTGTGGAATGCCGTGTACGTGGCCGTGGTATCGGCGGGTTTCGGTGGCGCTGCGATCGCGCAGGACGCCGCTGTCGCCCCGTCCGGAGCAGAAGATGCCGCCGTCGCCACCAAGGATCTCGAGACCCTGACCGTGCTCGGTTCGCGCCGCCTCGACCGCAGCTCGGACACCCAGACGGCGGTGCCGGTTGACGTGATTCCGCTCGATTTCGCCGCCGAGCAAGGCGCGCAGTTCGACCTCGCGCAGACGCTGCAATACACCGCGCCGTCGTTCACCTCGACGCGGCAGACCGGCGCTGACGGCGCCGACTTGATCGACGGCGCCGCGCTGCGCGGCCTCGGCTCCGACCAGACTCTGCTGCTGGTCAACGGCAAGCGCCACCACACCGTGTCGCTGGTCAACATCTACGGCGCACGCAACCGCGGCAACACCGGCAGCGATCTCAACGCGATCCCGGTGCTGGCGATCGAGCGCGTCGAGATCCTGCGCGACGGCGCGGCCGCGCAGTACGGCTCCGACGCGATCGCCGGCGTGATCAACTTAGCGCTCAAGCGCCGACCCGGCTGCGAGACCGTGCTCGGCTACGGCCTGTATTCGCGCGGCGACGGCGAAAACTCGCTCGCCAGCGCCTATTGCGGCCTGTCGCTGTTCAACGGCGGCCACTTCGCGGTGACCGGCGAATGGCAGGATCGCGGCCGCTCCGACCGTTCCGAGCCACGCGGCAGTCCGCGCATCATCGGCGACAGCGAGGTCGAAAACCGCACGCTCTACATCAACGGCGACATGCCGCTCGGCGACGCGGCCGAGTTTTACTTCACCGCCGGAATGCAAAGCCGCGATGCGTCGTCGGCGGCGTTCGCGCGCGACGGCGTCGACGACGTGCCGTCGCGCAACTCCGCCGGCATGTATCCCGACGGCTTCGTGCCGTTCATCGACGGCGAGCTCGAGGACCGCTACAGCATCGTCGGCCTGCGCGGCGACGCTACCGCGTGGCACTGGGATCTGTCGCACACCTACGGCTCCAATGCGTTCGACTACACCATCCGCAACACCCTCAACGCCTCGATCGCCAACCGCGACCTGCTCGACGGCGGTCGCGGCATCAGTCCGAGTCAATTCGATGCCGGTGGATTCTCGTTCGTGCAGAGCACCACCAACGTCGACATCTCGCGCTACTACGACGGCGTGCTCAACGGCCTCAACGTCGCGTTCGGCGCCGAGCACCGCGAGGAGGACTACCGCATCCGCGCCGGCGAGCGGGGTTCGTATGCCGACTACGACGGCCCCGGCGGCGGCAATCCCGGCAGCCAGGGGTTTCCCGGCTTCCAGCCGTCGGACGTGACCGACCGCGGACGCGACAGCAACGCCGCCTACGTCGATCTCGAAGCCGACATCACCGATCGTCTGCTGGTTGCCGTGGCCGGTCGCTACGAGGACTACAGCGACTTCGGCACCACCACCACCGGCAAGCTCGCGTCGGCGTTCCGCGCCACCGACACCTTGCTGCTGCGCGGCTCGGTCAGCACCGGGTTTCGCGCGCCGTCGCTGCAGCAGACATATTTTTCGTCGACGATCACCGAGTTCGCCAGCGGCTCGCCGGTCGACATCGTGATCGCGCCCAACGACAGCGCGCTGGTGCGCCTGGCCGGCATCGCAGCGCTGCGCGAGGAAACCTCGAGGAGCGCGACGCTCGGCCTCACCTGGACGCCGCGACCCAACCTGTCGATGACCGTCGACGCCTACCGCATCGACATCGACGACCGCATCATCCTCGGCGGCGAGTTCGACGAGACCGATCCCAACATCGGCCCGATCCTGACCAGCCTGCAAGTCGGCGTGGCGCGGTTCTTTTCCAACGCCGCCGACACCAAGACGCAGGGCCTCGACTTCACCCTGACCCACGACAGTGATCTCTGGGGCGGCAAGCTCAATACCTACCTCGGCGTGAACTTCAGCAAGACCCAAGTCATCCGCGTCAATACGCCGGCCGCGCTGGCCGGTCGCGAGGACACCTTCCTGCCCGAGCGCGACCGCCTGTTCCTCGAAAACGGCGCGCCCAGCCGCAAGGGCGTGCTGTCGTTCGACTACGCGCTCGGTGCGTGGAGCACCAACCTCAAGGTGATCCACTTCGGTCCGCAGACGCTAGGCACGTTCTCCGGCACCGCCAACGGCGTCGCCAACCAGCACTACGGCGCGCGCACCTCGGCAGACTTGAGCTTCACCTACAGCTTCAACGAGCACGCCAAACTGAGCGTCGGCGGCACCAATCTGTTCGACGTGTTTGCATCGCGGCAGAACCCCGACGAGACCGACAACGGCCACATCTCCGAGAGCGTGCAGTTTGGCCTCAACGGCACGGCGTACTTCACGCGCTTCTACTACCGGTTCTAGGCACCTCGCGCCGGCGGCGGCACCGCCATATCCGCGCGCTGTCATCCGCTGTGCGGCGTCTTCGGCTATCGTTGCCGGCATGGATCCGACCCCCGCCGCCGCCCGCGTTTCGCTGCGCCCGCTCGAGCGCGGCGACCTGCATTTCGTGCACCTGCTCAACAACAACCGCAGCGTGATGGGCTACTGGTTCGAGGAGCCCTACGAGTCGTTCGTCGAGCTCGAACAGCTCTTCAGCAAGCACATCCACGACCAGAGCGAGCGCCGCTTCATCGTCGAGGACCCAGCGCAGGAGCGCGTCGGCCTGGTCGAGCTGGTCGAGATCGACCACCTGCACCGGCGCGCGGAGTTCCTGATCATGATCGCGCCCGAGCACCAGGGCCTCGGCTACGCGAAGGCGGCGACGCGGCTGGCGATCAGCTATGCGTTCCGCGTGCTCAACCTCTACAAGGTCTACCTGCTGGTGGACGTCGACAACACCCCGGCGATCCACATCTACGAGGCGTTCGGCTTCCAGCGCGAGGGCGTGTTGGTCGATGAGTTCTTCAGCGACGGCCGCTACCGCAGCGTGATCCGCATGTGCCTGTTCCAGCACCAGTGGCTGGGCAGCGCGGACGGCCGCCGGGACGCGTGAGGGTGATCGGTGATCGCCTGGCACCGCACGATATCCGAAGACGTCATCGTGAGGCGGGCCGCACTCGCGGCGATTTTGAGGCCGTCATCCCGGCGCAAGCCGGGACCCAGCGTGATGTCGCGGATGGGTCGTCATCTCCGCAGCGTTGACGCGGCATTCCAGCATTCCCAGGATGACGGCAACGAGCACTATCCGGCTTGGACTGCGCACATGCCGATCCGCGGTGACGCGCGAGCGTCACCGCGTTCAGCGTTTCGGCGGTGGTACCCGCGTCGGCACGCTGATGTTGCACAGGTCGATGTGCCCGGCTGGGTGTTTGTACCAGTCGTCGCGGCGGTTGCGGCGCGATTCGACCACCGCGTCGAACAGTGGCGTGTCGGTGCGCAGGACTTGCAGCGGCGTGCGGTCGGTTTCGGCGATATCGGCTGTCAGCGTGATCGACCTGATCGCGACGCGCTGCCCGGGGGTTTCGTAGAAGCCGAGCGGACCGGTGCCGCGCGGCAGTGTGCTCAGCCGCTCCATGCCCTGCAC
>JBOHYD010000409.1:0-4755 GCA_050737635.1 Luteimonas sp.
GCCCGCCGATGGAGAGATGGACGTTCGACACTCTGGGCTCCTGAAACTTGATCGGTAATACGATCCGTGTGGCGGCAGTTCGCCGTCAAGCCGCAACGGCGCCGAGATAGGCGCGCCGCACGGCCGGGTCGTGCATCAGCTGCGCGGCCGGTCCTTGGCCGACGATGCGACCGTTTTCCACCAAATAGCCACGATCGGCGATGGCCAGGCTGCGCTGGGCATTCTGCTCGACCAGCAGCACGCCGACGTTCAGTTCGCGCACCCGGGCCAGTGCAGCGAACAGCTCCTTGCACATCAGCGGCGACAAACCCAGCGAGGGCTCGTCGAGCAGCAAAACCTTCGGATTGGACATCAGCGCGCGGCCCAGCGCCACCATCTGCTGCTCGCCGCCGCTCATCGTGCGCACCGCCTGCTGCAAACGTTCGGCCAGGCGCGGGAACAGATGCAGCACCCGCTGCAGCGCCGCCGCTTCGCCGGCGCGCGCGCGTTTTGGATGCGCGCCCAGCCGCAGGTTCTCGGCCACGCTCAACTCGACGAACAGCCCGCGGCCTTCGGGCACCAGCGCCACGCCGGTCTCGACAATGCGATGCGGTGGCAACGTGCTCAGCTCGGTGCCGTCCATGCGCACCGAGCCGCCCGGCACGATGCCGACCATGCCGCCGATGGCCTTGAGCAGCGAGGACTTGCCGGCGCCATTGGCACCGAGCATGACGACGATTTCCGATGGCCGCACCTGCAGCGAGACTTCGTGCAGCGCAAGGTGCTGGCCGTAGCACACCGAGACATCGTTGATTTCAAGCATGGTCCACCTGCGTCGTTGAGCCGCGCGTGTCGTTGCGCTCCTGATAAACCTCTTCATCCTCGTCGCCGAGGTAGGCCTTGATCACATGCGGGTCCGACAGCACCTGCCGCGTCGGCCCGTCGGCGATCTTCACGCCGGCGTTCATGACCACGCAGCGTGTGCACAGCGAATGCACCGCGTCCATCACATGCTCGACCAGCACCACCGTCAGACCGGCCATATGCAGCTGTTTGATCAGCGCGATGCCTTCGAGCAGCTCGGTCGGGTTCAGTCCAGCCAGCCATTCGTCGAGCAGCAGCAGGCTGGGCGCCAACGCCAGCGCGCGGGCCAACTCCAGCCGCTTGGCATCGATATAGGTCAGCTCGGCCGCGGGCAATGTTTCCTTGCCGGCCAGGCCGACACGTGCGAGCAAGGCCCGCGCCTCGAGCCGCGCGGGATTGCCGTGCGAGCCGCCGGGACGGAACGCCAGCCCGGCCTCGACGTTCTCCGAGCAGTTCATCGAGCCGAGCACACGCACGAGCTGAAAGGTGCGCGCCACACCGAGCCGCGCGATGCGATCCGGCGCCAGGCGGGCAATGTCCTGGCCGTTGAACACGATGCGCCCCGCGTCGGAGCGCAATGCCCCTGAGATCAGGTTCATCGCCGTGGTTTTGCCCGAACCGTTGGGGCCGATCAAGCCGATCACTTCGCCGCTGTTGACCGTAAAGCTCAGGTCGTTGATGGCGCGCAATCCGCCGAAGGACTTGTGCACGCCCTGGACCTGCAGCACGGGCGTTTGGCTCATCGCGCGCTCCGGCCGCGGCCACTCAACAAGCCGACCACGCCCTTGGGCAGGAAATAGACGATGACCATGAAGGTCACACCGAGCAGGATCGAAAAGTAGTTCGGGAAATACGTCGCCAGCAATTCGAACAGCAGCACCAGCGGGATCACGCCGGCGAGCGGACCGAACAGGTGCGCCGCGCCGCCGAGCAAGGCCATGATCAGCACCTGGAACGAGATCTGCGGATTGAAGGCGATGTTGGGATCGATATAAGTCCAGCGCGGCGCCATCACCGCCCCGGTCAAGGTCATGATCGCGGCGCTGAAGGTGAACAGGGCGACCTTGACGCGCGTCGTGTTGATGCCCACATGCTGCGCCACCACCTCGTCGTCGCCGATCACGCGCAGCGCCAGTCCGAGCCGCGATCGCCGCACCAGCGCCCAAGTGGCCAACACCGCCGCGAGCAGCGCCAGCAGCTGCCAATAGATGTCACGCTGGGTGATGTCGACAAAGACGTAACGCCCGATCTCGTGCGTGACGTTGACCTCGTACCAGGTGACGATCTGCTTGACCAACTCGGCTAAGCCGAAGCTGAAGATGACGAAATAGACACCCGACAGGCGCAAGGTCGACAGCCCCACCAGCAAGGCCAGGGCCACCCCGACGGCCAGTGCCGCCAGCAGCACCGCCGGCCAGGGCAAGACCTCGCCGAGCACCGCGACGGTGTATGCGCCGATGCCGAAAAACGCCACCGTGGCCAGCGAGATGTAGCGCGTCGGCCCGGAGAACATCGCCCAGGCCGTGGCCAGCACGCTGAACTGCAGTGCGCTGATGGCCAGCGACAACCAGTAGCCGTCTTTGGCCAGCAGCGGCAGCCCGGCGAGCAACAGCATGGCGAACGCGCAGCCGGTCCAGACCAGCTTGTCACGCCCGCTCATCGGGCGCTCCTGCCAAACAGTCCGGTGGGCCGGATCAGCAGCACCAGCAGGAACAACGCGAAGTTCACGGTCAGTGTCAGACCAGGATCGACCAGGCGCGCCACCAGTGTTTCGGCAAACCCCAGCAGCAGGCCCGCGGCCAAGCAACCCGGCAAATTGCCGCTGCCGCCCATGATGACGACGATCAGCGCTTTCATTGCGAAGACCACGCCCATCGACGCCGAGAACGGCAAGAACATGCTCACCAACACGCCCGAAGCCGCCAGCAACGCGCCGCCAATGCCGAAGGCGAAGGCCGACACGGCACGCACATCGATGCCGACCAGCGGTGCGAAGCGTGGCGACACCGCCACCGCACGCACCGCAGTGCCGGCGCGCGTGCGGGTCAGCAGCAGATAGAGCAGCAAGGTCATCGCAAACGCGAAGCCCATTGCCACGAGCCGGTTGGCCGAAACCTGGCTACCCAGCAGATCGACCGGCTGCGCCAGGTATGAATAGCTGTATAGGTTGCCGCCAAAAGCGACCACGCAAATGCCCAGCACCACGAATGACAGTCCAAACGTGAGCAGGATCGAATCGACTTCCAGCGCTGGACCGGCACCCGTGCGGTAGACCAGCGGCATCAGCAGCACCTGGTAGACCGCCCACTGGACAGCGAAGCCCGCCGGAATGGCCACCAGCAAGCTCACGAGGGGCGAGATCTGCAAGTGGTTGAACAGCAGATAGGCACCGAAAGCGGCGGCGATCAGAAACTCGCCGTAGGCGAGGTTCATGATCCGCGCCACACCGTACTGCAAGGTCAGCCCCATGGCGGTCAAGGCATACAGGCCTCCCAAGGTGAGGCCGCTAATCAGGAGTTCGAGCAGGATCATGGGCAGGGGTTGGGGTTAGGTGCTGGGCCGACACCGCCTGAGCGTGGGACGCCGCGACATCCCACGCTCACGCCGCGGTGCTTGGCAGCCGTAGAGGGGAGCGGCTATTTCCAGGCCGGCTTGGGGATGGCCACCGATTTGGCCCCGGCTTTGGCGCTCGGCGCGACGCCATAGAACTTGCCGTTTTGCCACTGGCCCACCCACCACAGGTTGGTGTACATCTGGTTGTTCATCTTCACCGCGCCGACGATGGTGTTAAACGAGCCGCTCTTGATCTCCTGCGTGATGGCCGCACGGTCGATCTTGCCGACACGCTCGATGGCTTGCTGCAGCACCTGCAGGCTGGCCCAGGTCACGGCACTGGCCCAGCGGTCGGGCTCATAACCGGCCGAAGCGGTGTGACGTTTGAAATAATCCTGCACCGCCGGGGTATCGATGTTGACCCCCCCCGGCCCCATCACACCATCGATCCCGGCGCCGTACTTCTTCTGGTAGCCCGGCAACGCGGTGCCGACACCGGCGTAGAACACCTTGGGGTTGAAGCCGATGACCTTGGCCTGGTCGGTCAACAAAAACGTGTCGGGCGGATACGAAAAGGCGACAAACGCCTCAGGGTTGAGGCGCTTGACCTCGGCGAGGATCGGCGACATGTCCTGCGTGCCGGGTGGGTAGGTCTTGTCATAGACCAGTTTGAAACCGTGTTTTTCGACCAGCTTGCGCGTGGCATTGGCCAGATCGACGCCGAAGCCGTCGGCGACGCTGACCATGGCCACGGTATTGCCGATCTTGCCCGCTTTGCGCGCTCCCTCCAGCACGTTCATCAAGGCCTCGCCGTACTGCGACCCCATGCCCAGGAAGAAGAAAGCGTTGGACCAACGTTTGGCGAAAGCAGGCGCTTTTTCGGTGATCGAAGTCACCGCAAGGTGCGGGTAGCCGTGCTTGTTCAGCGTCGGGCCGACCGCCAGGTTGTTGGCCGTGCCCCAAGGCGGCAGCACCAGATCGACCTTGTCCTGGCTGATCAGCCGCTCGGTGGCGCGGATCACCTCTTCGGCCTGCGACTGGTCGTCGTACTCGACCACCTCAATCGGCACACGCTTGCCGTAGGCCTTCAACATCAGTCCACCCGCGGCGTTGACCTCCTTGACCCACAATTGGTAGTTCGGCGTCGTCGAGGCCGCCGCGCCGGGGGCATCGCGGCCGGTTTTGCTCACCGCGTAGCCGATACGAATCGATTTCGGTGCTTCCTGGGCGGCAGCAGGCACCCAGGTGCCTGCTGATATCACCGCAGCGAGCGCCGCTGCGCCCAGGCGTTGGATGGCGGTTCTGCGGGTTCTGTCGTTCACGGCCTCTCCTGATGAGGGTCAAGCACGGGTTGATCGG
>JBOHYD010000410.1:0-1873 GCA_050737635.1 Luteimonas sp.
ACCGGCATCACTCTAAAAGCCGTAACCTCGTCGAGCGGTTCTTCTGTCGCATCAAGCAATTCCGCAGAATCGCTACCCGCTACGAAAAACTCGCTGCACGCTTCACCGCCTTCATCCAGCTCGCAGCCGCCCGTATCTGGCTGGCTTGAATGTCAACAGACCCTAGCATTGCCCGCAGCGTCGCAACAGCGTGTCGGCCGGCAACCGCCAACATGCGCATCGCGCTTGTCGTCCAGCACGCAGTGCGCGCGTCGGCGGTCGGGTCAGTCGCGCGATCGTTCCGGGGCGTCGCCGCGACGCGCAAACGGCAGCACCGCACCGCGCGGCGTATCGCGCGCGTCGACCGCCTCGCGCCGCCACAGCACCGGCACTTCGTGCGGGCTCGGCGGCTCGAATTGTTCGCGATCCGCGCGCGCGGCGTCCTCGGCGAGTGCGTCCTCAATCTCCCAGCTGTAGCGGCGTCTGGGCGCGAGCGGATCGCTGCGCCGCCATAGCAGCGCCGACGCCACGCCGGCCAATGCGCCGCCGAGGTGCGATTGCCACGACACGTCGAGTTCGCGCGGCAGGATGGTCAGCAGCATGCCGCCATAGAGCGCAAACGCGATCATCGCCGCGGCCACCGCCGGGCGGTCGCGGCGCAACAGGCCGAGCACAAACAGCACAAACATCAGACCGTGGGTGAGACCGCTGGCACCGAGGTGATGCGAGCCGGCGTCGCCGAGCAGCCATGCGCCCAGCCCCGAACCCAGCCACAGCAACGGCAGCGCGCGCCGCGTGGTACGCGGGTAGACGGTGCCGGCGAGCGTGCCGAGCAGCAGGATCGAGGCGGCATTGGCGGCGAGGTGGCCGATCGATCCGTGCAGCAGCGGCGCTGTCAACACGCCGACCAGACCGGCGATGGACTGCGGCACGACCGCCAGCGCACGCCAGTCGAACGACGCCTGCGCGGTGAAGATCGCGGTCAGCATCAGCACGCACGCTAGGCTGGCATTGAACGCGCGCAGCAGCCGACGGCGGTCGGTCTGGCGCTGCGCCGGCGTGTCCGGCGGCGATTCGGGAGTGTCAAGGTGCATCGTCGTTGGATGGCGACGAATTCCGCGCATGCAAGCGTGGCCCAGTGCCTGATCGAGCGATGGATCCTCGCGCGCGGCGGCCGCATTGGCGGAGTCGCTGCGATGGCTGGCTAGACTACGCGCATGAACGACACCGCCGCCGCACGCGTCAGACTGAAAAACCCCTGGCGCTCCAGCCATCCGTGGATCTTCCAGCGGCTGGTCGAAAAGCCCATGCCCAAGCCCAGGCCCGGCAGCCTCGTCGAGGTGGTCGGCGTCGACGACGCATGGATCGGCCGCGGCTTCTACAACGGCCACTCGCGTATCGCGGTGCGCATACTCGAAACCGATCCGGAAGTGATCGTCGACGCGGCGTGGTTCGCGCGCAAGATCGCCGAGGCGGTCGCACTGCGACGTGATGTCTTGCGCCTCGACGAGGTATCGAACGCGTGGCGGGTGGTGCACAGCGAGGGCGATGGCCTGTCCGGCCTGGTCGTCGACCGCTATGGCGACCTGCTGGTGGTCGAGTTTTTTTCCGCCGGCATGTTCCGCCACCGCGAGTGGATCTACGGCGCGCTCAAGGTGCAGTTTCCCGGCGCGCGGTTCTACAGCTTCGCCGACGAGCACGTGCAGAAGCAGGAGAGTTTCGACTACAAGCCGGTGAGCAGCGGTCCGCTCGGCAGCGAAGGCGGCGCGCCGGCGGCGGCGATCATCAGCGAGCACGGGGTGCGCTTTCGCGCCGACCCGGCCGGCGCGCACAAGACCGGTTTCTTCGCCGATCAGCGCGACAACCGCGACTGACTGTCGCGGCAGTGCGCAGG
>JBOHYD010000411.1:0-2415 GCA_050737635.1 Luteimonas sp.
CGAAGAGTCGCTAGGCAAGATTTGAAGTTTTCCACCCTTTCACAACCGTCCGCGATTTCGGGGTAGAACCCTTCATGGCTTCATCTTCTCAAGAGTTGAAGCCTCCTCAAATCCCGGTGCGGTTCAGTCGAGCCAGGACAGATGCTCTAAGAGCCCGTTTATAATCTTCTGAGTAACAGCGCCAAAAAGGCAAGATGGATCAATTGTAGGCTGGTGTTGAGATTACGCTCGCCGTTCTTCCAAAGCCGTCGGCACGTCTCCAGCCAGGCGAAGGAGCGCTCCACCACCCAGCGCTGCAGCATGACGACAAAGGTGTGCCGTTCGTTGCGCTTGGCGATCTGCACCGTGGCTCCCAACAGCTGCTTGACGGCTTCAGCAAAAGGTTGACCGGTGTAACCGCCATCGGCCAACACGCGCTGTACCCGCCCCAAATTCGCCTTACACCGCGCCATCGCTTGCAGCGCCCCGGTCCGATCGGTGACCTCGGCCGTGGTCACTGCCACCGCGTGTGGTAAGCCCTGTGTGTCCATGATCGATCACCAGTGCCATCGAATTGAGTCCCGGCTTGCGCCGGGATGACGGCAAAAACCATGGCCGGCACTGGCGTCAGGCGTCTGTCGCCGCGCATCGACAGACCTGCCGCGCCGCACGGGCACAATGGCGGCATGAGCACCTCCCGCATCCGCTGCGCCCTCACTATCGCCGGCTCCGATTCCGGCGGCGGCGCCGGCATCCAAGCTGATCTCAAAACCTTTGCCGCGCACGGCGTGCACGGCCTGTGCGCGATCACCGCGCTCACCGCGCAGCACAGCCGCGGGGTGACCGCGGTGCATGTGCCTCCGGTGGAGTTTCTGCGCGCGCAGATCGATGCCTGTTTCGATGATTTTGACGTCCACGCGGTCAAGCTCGGCATGCTCGCCAACGCCGGCGTGATCCACGCCGTCGCCGATGCGCTCGACGCGCACCGGCCGACGTTCGTCGTGCTCGACCCGGTGATGGTAGCGACCAGCGGCGCGACCCTGCTCGCCGCCGACGCCCTCGACGCGCTGCGCACGCGGCTAATGCCGCTGGCGACCGTCGTCACGCCCAACATTCCCGAGGCCGCGCTACTGCTCGACGTAACGATCGACAACAGCAACGCCGCCGCGCGTGCGTTGCCGGCGCTGCGCGCACTCGGCGCACGCGCGGTGCTGCTCAAGGGCGGCCATCTCGACGAGGGCGACACGGTCGTCGACCGCTTCGACGACGGCAGCACCGATACCGAGTTCATCCACGACCGCATGCCGATCGAAGGCCACGGCACCGGCTGCACACTGGCCTCGGCGATCGCCGCCAATCTGTGCACCGGCATGGCGCTCGTCGACGCCTGCGCCGCCGCGATCGACTACGTGCACACGGCGCTGCAGCGCGGCACACGCCCGGGGCGCGGCGACGTGGTGGTGCTCGGCCATGTCAGCACCGATGCCGCGGCACGCCGTTCGCTAGACTGCGCGCGCTTCTCTCTTCAACCTTGAAACGATCGCCGATGACCGCAGCACTGCCCGCTCCTCACGACATCCGCATCGCCGTGATCGGCCTCGGCTACGTCGGCCTGCCGTTGGCGGTGGCGTTCGGGCGGCGCTATCCGACCCTGGGTTTCGACATCGATATCGCGCGCGTCACGGCACTGCGCGCGCATCGCGACCACACCCTCGAGGTGTCCGACGACGAGTTGCGCGCGTCGGCACATCTGACATTCGCCGACGATGCCGCCGCGCTCACCGGCTGCAACGTGTTTATCGTCACCGTGCCGACGCCGATCGACGACTACAAGCGTCCCGACCTGCGCCCGCTGGAATCCGCCAGCCGCACCGTCGGCCGCGCGATCACGCGCGGCGGCGTGGCGATCTACGAATCGACCGTGTACCCCGGCGCCACCGAAGAAATCTGCGTGCCGATCATCGAGCGCGAGTCGGGCCTGGTATTCAACGTCGACTTCCACGCCGGCTATAGCCCCGAGCGCATCAATCCCGGCGACAAGCAGCACCGGCTGGAGACCATCCTCAAGGTCACTTCGGGCTCGACGCCGGAGGCGGCCGAGTTTGTCGATGCGCTGTACCGCGGCATCATCACCGCCGGCACCCATAAAACCTCGAGCATCCGCGTCGCCGAGGCCGCCAAGGTGATCGAAAATACCCAGCGCGACGTCAACATCGCGCTGGTCAACGAACTGGCGTTGATCTTCCACCGCCTCGGCATCGACACCCACGAGGTGCTCGAAGCCGCCGGCACCAAGTGGAACTTCCTGCCGTTCCGCCCCGGCCTGGTCGGCGGCCACTGCATCGGCGTCGATCCGTACTATCTGACCACCAAGGCGCAGGAGCTCGGTTACCTGCCCGAGGTGATCCTCGCCGGCCGCCGGATCAACAACAACGT
>JBOHYD010000412.1:0-5738 GCA_050737635.1 Luteimonas sp.
ACCGGCATCACTCTAAAAGCCGTAACCTCGTCGAGCGGTTCTTCTGTCGCATCAAGCAATTCCGCAGAATCGCTACCCGCTACGAAAAACTCGCTGCACGCTTCACCGCCTTCATCCAGCTCGCAGCAGCCCGTATCTGGCTGGCTTGAATGTCAACAGACCCTAGACGCCTTGCCACAGCGCTTCGCGGATATCGGTGGCGAAGGCTTCCGCCGACGTGCGGCTGTGATTGAACAGCGCCAGCTTCACGTTGGCCGGGTGCGGCTTTAGGTTCGCCCAGACACCTTCGGCGTTCACCAGCGCGTGCAGGAGGCGCTTCAACCGTTCGTCGGAGAGTGGGACGGCCTCGAACGGAATCAGCAGCGCCGCTTTGCTGCGTTCGCTTCTGCGGCGCTCGAATTCCACCAGGCTGCCGCAAGCGCCGGCGCATTCGATGTCGACTGCCATGACGCGGCGCTCGCTCCTATTGGCGGATTCAAGGTAGCCCCATTGCCAGCGGCCACGCGGCTTGGTCAGCGGCAGATTCTCTATAAGCGCTGTGGGCGGGCGCACCCTCGCGGAAACGCCGTCAAGGTCGTTGAGGGCGTCGACGACTTTCAGCAGCGCATCGAACGACGCGGGCAAGCTCTTGCGGCGTTCGGCTTCGCGTCGCCAATTCACGCGCAGCGGTCCCACGCCGGTTGCCTCGCCGCCGGCTGTACCGGCGCCGAGCAATGCAACGGCCTGGGTGCGGCGGAAGGACGAGCGCTTGTAGTGGCATTCCTTCTTCGGTGTCTTTATCACGCTCTTTCCGTTCAGCGCTTCGAAGCGCTCGCCAGCGAGCGGAATGTCGATCGGGTCAATCTGCGCTTCCGGCGGATCGTCGCTTTGGATTTCGGCGTCCGCGCCTAGCTTCGCCGTGCGGCGCGGCGGCGACCAGGCTGGCCTTTTCTCTTCCTCTGGGAGATCGGTGTCCGGGTCCGCCTGGGTGCCGTCGTTGTCGCGCACCACTTCCATCTCGTCGAACGGGAATGGCGCGGAGCAGCGCAGAATCTCTTGAATCAGCCAGCGCTTGCCGCCGCCATCGACCGGCAACTCAACGCCGCGGGTCGACCAGTCCGTCCCGCCGCGAAAGGGCAAGCCGCATTCGGGGAAGACCGCCGCCCGGTTCGCCGTGCTCTTCAACAGCGAATCGTAGACCCGCGTCACGCCGTCGCGCGCGTGGCTGTCGCCCAAGATGCGGCCGATCACCCAGCCGTCATCGTCGGCCAGCCATGGCCGCAAGCGCACAACCATCCGGTCTGAGCCGCGAAGAGGGCCGCTGATGTCCGTGTCGATAAGCGTGTGCAGGTGCAGTTGGAACGCACCGCTGAACACGGCATGCGCGAGGTCGGTAGAGACGGCGTAGTAGAAGCGGATCGCCTCGATCATGGGCAACAAGATGCCGTAGGGATCGCCGCTATACTCGATCGCGAAGCACGGGGTGTGGCCCGTAAGGACGAGCCTGGGCAACTGGTGCGCGAAGTGCGGGATCAGCCAGCGCCTGGGACCCTCCGACAGGATCAGGCCGGCTACGACCGGCTTGACCGTCTTCGGCTCGATGCGAACATTCTGGAGCCGCTTTACGTTCCCCGCGGCATGACGAAGTCGACGCCCATTGCGCCAAAGGGAGCCGATCGCAAGGTACGGCAGTAGGCCGATACCGATGCGGGCATGCTCGACGGTCGCGCTGTCAAAATCGCGCTGGGCGCGCGGATGCGGCGGGGCGGCGGCGGTCGCCGGACTGAGGTAGACGTCGATTCGCGCATCCGGCGCGGTCCTTTCCACCGCGCCGAGCCAGTCGATCCGCCAGACCCCGCCATCCTTGGGGAATTCCCGGATCGGCGGGACTCTGGTCGGCATCGCGGTCTAGTACAAAAAAAGCGTTAGAGAGTCGCAGAAAGCGATGTGGAGTCCACATTACCGTTGGAATTCACAGCGACGCCGGCTTCGGCCGCCTGGCGGTCGGCGTGGTAGGACGAACGCACCAATGGACCGGACGCGACGTGGCTGAATCCGAGCGCCATGCCGAAGGTTTCGAGTTGCTTGAACTCGTCCGGGGTCCAATAACGCAGCACCGGGTGGTGGTGGGCGCTGGGCTGCAGGTACTGGCCGATGGTGACCATGTCGACGTCGTGCGCGCGCAGGTCGCGCAGGGTGTCTTGCACCTGTGCCATCGTTTCGCCGAGGCCGAGCATGATCCCGGACTTGGTCGGCACGTGCGGGTGCTGGGCGCGGAACTTCTGCAGCAGGGTCAGCGACCACTGGTAGTCGGCGCCGGGGCGCACGTTGCGGTACAGCTCGGGCACGGTCTCGACATTGTGGTTGAACACGTCGGGCGGATTGAGGTCGAGGATCTCCAGCGCGCGCTCCATGCGGCCCTTGCCGCGGAAATCCGGCGTGAGAATCTCGATCTTCGTGCGCGGCGACTGCGCGCGCACTGCCGCGATGCAGTCGACGAAGTGCTGCGCGCCGCCGTCGCGCAGGTCGTCGCGGTCGACCGAGGTGATCACCACGTACTTCAGGGCCATATCGGCGATGGTGCGGGCGAGGTTGGCCGGTTCGCTGGCGTCCGGCGGCTTGGGGCGGCCGTGGGCGACGTCGCAGAAGCTGCAGCGCCGCGTGCAGACATCACCGAGGATCATGAAGGTGGCAGTGCCGTGGCCGAAGCACTCGTGGATGTTCGGGCAGCTGGCCTCCTCGCAGACCGTGACCAAGCGGTTTTCGCGCAGCTTGGCCTTGAGCGCGGCGACGGCACCGTTGGACGGAATGCGCACGCGGATCCACGACGGCTTGCGCAGCACCAAGGCATCGACGAACGCCACCGGCGAGCGGCCGATCTTGTCGCCGGCAACTTGCTTGACGCCGGTCTCGAGCGATGCCGGTGCGGGTGCACCGACCACCTGCAGCGGGATCGAACGGGACGTCGGGTCGGTCATGGGGCGTGTGCTCTCTGCGTCGGCTCCGCGCGGGAGCGGATGGCGGTGGTGGTGCGACGCTGGCGGGTCGCGATCGGAGGGGGCGCTGACGCGACGTTCCTCATGCCGCGAGCGACTCCAGCGGCGCGTCGATCGCCTGCAGTGCTAGCCCGAATTGCACGGCCAGCTGCGCCAGCGCCGCCGCGGTGACCGCATCGAAACTTGGCGGCTCACGCCCGGCGCGGCGTGCGGAGTCTACCAGCGTGGTCACCGCCAGCCCGGCGTAGCCGCAGGGATTGATGCGCGCGAACGGCGCGAGGTCCATGTCGACGTTCAGCGCCAGCCCGTGAAAGGTGCGGCCACGGCGTACGCGGATGCCGAGCGCGGCGATCTTGGCGTCGCCGACGTAGACGCCCGGCGCGCCGTTACGGCGCACCGCGGCGACGCCGAAACCGGTCAGGGTGTCGATCAGCGCCTGCTCGATCCGGCACACGTAATCGCGCACGCCGATGCGCAGGCGCTTGATATCGAGCAGTGGATACACCACCAGTTGCCCCGGCCCGTGATAGGTGACTTGGCCGCCGCGGTCGACGTGCAGCACCGGGATGTCGCCGGGCAGCAGCACATGCTCAGGCTTGCCTGCCTGGCCGAGGGTGAATACGGGGGCGTGCTCGACCGTCCACAACTCGTCGGCGGTGCCATCGTCGCGCGCGTCGGTGAAGCGCTGCATCGCGCGCCACACCGGCTCGTAGGGCTGGCGGCCGAGGCGGCGGACAGTGGCTACAGCGTCCACTTCACCTCGGGGTGCGAACGCAGCGCTTGGTGGGCGGCGTCGTACTGCGCGCGAGAGTCGGCGCGGAAGCTCAGTTTGATGGAGACAAACTTGCCGCCGCTCGATTCGCGCGCGGTCACGGTCTCGTGCAGCACGGCGATGCCGGCGGCGGTCAGCAGCCGCGGGATCTCGGTGTCCAGACCCGCCGAGGCTGGCCCGAGCGCGGTGATCTCGAATTCGCCGGGAAACTGGAAGCCGTGCTCGGGATTGTCGGAATGGATGTCCATGGCCGGAGTATGCGGTCGCTGCGCTGCGATCCCAAGTCGCGGGCCTGCGCCTATCCGGAGCACGCGGCGGCGCGCTCACTTCCAGTCGGGCAGCTTGCCGCGATCCAACCCCGCCACCTCGAACACCGCCGTGCGCGTGCCGCCGGCCTTGACCGGGAACGCGATCGACACTGTCTTCGCATCTTTCGTCATCTGCCACAGCGCGCGCTGGTCGTTGACAAACATCGCGATCGCCTCCTTGGCCTTTGGGCGCAGCGCGGCCATCGCCTTCGGTGCGGCAACGTCGATGCCGACCCTGACCTTGCAGCCGCCGTAGCAATCGAAATCGCCGGTCTCCAGCACCAGATAGCTGCTGTCGCCCCACGACGGATGGTCGCGGAAGATCAGCCGCACCGGCGCCGCGCCGCGGCCGTCGGTGTCGACCTGCTCACGCGAATAGATCGCCGCCGACAGCTGCTTGCCGCCTTCGACGCTCTCGATGTTGTAGCTCCACAACGCGGCGGTGCGCAGGGTTTCCTTGGCGGCATCGGACTTGCGCTTGACGTCGTCGTAGCGCGGGCGGATGCGTTTGGCGGCATCGGTGTCGGGGAAGCGCGCCAACAGCACGTCGGCCTGCGCCTTGGCCATCCGCCAGTCCTCGCGTGCCGCCGCGGCGTCGAAGCCGTCGGCGTTTTGCTTCGCGGATTGTTCGTTGGCGGCGGCGACCGCGACTGCCTGCGCGGCGGCGTCGGCGGCGTCGGCGGCGCGGTCGCGGCAGGCGGACAGCGCGACGACGGCGAGCAGCGCAACGACGAGCCGTGACCGATGGTGGGCGTGAGGGTTCATGTGTGGGCTCCTGAAACGGGGGGCGGGCCGTTTTGCCGATCGTCCGGCGCGGCGACAAGTTCGGCGACCGCATCGGCCATCAGGTCCGGGCGCTCCATTAGCGTCATGTGACCGCTATTGTCGATCAGCAGCTGGCGCGCCTGCGGGATGCGCTGTGCGAAGAGGTCCATTGCGCTGGCGTCGATCACCCGGTCTTGCGCGCCCCACACCAGCAGGGTCGGCTGATGGATCTGTGCCGCGCACTCGCCCGGCAGGAACTGCTCGTCGCCGCGGCCGATGCGGTCGAGCACCGATTGCTCGAAATCAGCGTCGTTGCGACGCGCGGCGATCACCGCCAGCGACCCCGGCCACGGCATCGGCGGCCGCGCGGCACGGTCGTGGAACACGATGCCGAGGTAGTGTTCGAGCGATGTGGCGTCGTGCACGCCGAACGGGTTGTCGCCGGCGAGCACCGCGAGACCGAAGGCGTTGTCGGCGAAACGCACGCCGGATGCGTTGAACAGGCCGACGCGCGCGACCAGTTCCGGGTGACGTGCGGCCACCACCGCAACGATGCCGCCGCCCATCGAATGACCGAGCAGGGTCACCGCACGGCCCGCGCAAACCGTGCCGATGAACGCGGCGACATTGTCGGCCTGCGCGGCGTAACCGTGATCGCCGCCGGCAACGCGCTGGCTCTCGCCCCAGCCGGGCAGGTCGGGCACGAGCAGCCGATAGCCACGCCCGAGCACTTTCGCCAGCCGGTACCAGTTTTCCTTGCTGCCGGTGTAGCCGTGCACCATCACGAGGGTCGGTGCATCGACGCGTGCAGCGGTGCGTTCGACGTAGACCCAGCGCACCGCGCCGACGCTCACCACGCGGCGCTCGAACCCGAGCGCGCGGCGCTGGCGGGCGTATTCCGCGCGCACCAGTGCGAAC
>JBOHYD010000413.1:0-3634 GCA_050737635.1 Luteimonas sp.
GAATCGCGGCACGGTCGCGCCGCCGGCCGGTACCGCGAGCTACTCGCTGGCGCCCGAGGACGACGGCGTCAGTGCCGCCGACTATCTGGTGTCGCGCAAGGCGCTGCGGGTGTTGGTGCTGAGCTCCGGCGACGACTACGCGCGCCGCAGCGTCGCTGCGTTCGGCAAACAATTGCAAGACAACGGCGGCCGCGTCGTGCAGTCGCTCGCGGTGGTCGGCGACAAGCCCGCCGACATCACCACGCTGCTGGTGCAGGCCGGCCAAGCCGACGGCGGTGTCGACGCGGTGTTTCTCGCGCTGCGCGGCGCGCCGGCGCGGCTGGTCGCGCCGCAGCTCGCCGCGGCCGGCTTCGCAGGCAGGCCGCGCGTGGCGACCTCGCAACTGGTGTCGGGCACCGGCAAGGCCGAGCAGGATCGCGCGCTCGACGGCATCGCGTTCCCGGCCGAGCGCTGGGGCACAGCACCGGTTGCCGGACTGCCCAGCGCCGCAAGCGTCGCGGGCACGCTGTCGACCGCACGCGGCGCGGCATCGAAGCTGTTCGCGTTCGGTTACGACGCCTGGCTGCTGAGCGCGTATCTGCCGCACCTCGCCACGTCCGCCGAGGCCTCGTTGCAGGGTGCGACCGGCGTGCTGCGCATCGGTCCGACCGGCAACATCGTGCGCACGCCGGCGTGGTCGACCTTCAGCGGCGGCTATGTCGTGCTGCTCGCCGACGGCAGCGGCGGTTGACCGACCCGTCGATCGATACCCGGCGGCGCGGCGCGATGATCGAAGCCGCCGCGCGCGAGCACCTGCGGCGCGCTGGGCTCACGCCGGTGGCCGCCAACGCCAGCTACCGGTTCGGCGAGCTCGATCTGGTTATGCTCGATGACGGCAAAAGCAATGGCGACGCGCGCGCGCGTCATCGGCGCGGCGGCGCAACGCTGGTGTTCGTCGAGGTGCGCTACCGGAAAAGTGCCGGCTTCGGCGGCGGCGCGGCATCGATTGATGCCGGCAAGCGACGCCGACTGGTCAACGCCGCGCAGGCGTTTCTCGGTGCGCACCGCGGCTACGCGGCGATGTCTTGCCGCTTCGATGTCGTCGACGCCAGCGGCGATCCGGATGCACCGGCGCTGCACTGGATCAGGGATGCGTTTCGCGCCGACGACGCGTAACCGATCGCATCGGCGCCAAGCACACGCGTGCAGCGGTCATTCGACGCGAAAATGGTCGTGGCCCAGCCGAGACGATGTCCATTCCGCGCCGCTATCGTCGCGAGCGATGACGCGGTCGCCTTCAACGATCCGGCCGATCCGCGCGAGCGACGTGCCGGTGATCGAGGCGACATCCGCGAGCGGCTCGCGCATCGCGCGTGGTGCGGAAAAACACAGCTCGTAATCGTCGCCGCCGGTCGCCTGCAACTGCTGCAGCACTGGCGGCGCGAACGCTGCACGCAGCGCGGCAGACGCCGGCAGCGCTGCGATCTCGACCTCGGCGCCGACGCCGCCGGCGGTACAGACATGACCGAGGTCGGCCAGCAGGCCATCGGAGACATCGATACATGCGCTGGCGATGCCGCGCAGCGCACGGCCGACATCATGGCGCGGCGTCGGGCGATCGAGACGCCGCCGCAACGCCGCGTCGATCGCTGCCCCCGACTGCCACTGCGCGAGCGCCGCGGCCGCGTCGCCGAGCGTGCCGGTCACCCAGATGTCGTCGCCGACGCGCGCGCCGCTGCGTCGTAGCGCGGTGCCGCGTTCGACAAACCCATGCGCGCTCACACAGATCGATAGCGGACCGCGCGTGGTGTCGCCGCCGACCAACGCGACATCGTGCCGCGCGGCGAGTGCGAGAAAACCGTCGAGAAACCCATCCACCCACGCCGCGTCAGCCTGTGGCAGCGACAGCGACAGCGTGCACCACGCCGGCATCGCGCCCATCGCGGCGAGATCCGACAGGTTGACCGCCAGCGCCTTCCAGCCGATCGCATCGACAGGCGTGTCGTGCGGAAAATGCACGCCGGCGTTGAGCGTATCCATCGTGACCACCAGCTGCATGCCAGCGCGCGGCTGTAGCAGCGCCGCGTCGTCACCGATTCCGAGGATGACGTCGTCACGCGCCGTCGTCGCGCGCTCGAGGATGCGTGCAATCAACTCAAACTCAGCCATACGCCGTCCCTCGCTTTTGTAGGAGCGCCCCTTGGGCGCGATGGGGCCTTTCCCGGGAAGGCCTCATCGCGCCCATGGGGCGCTCCTACGGCCGTGCCCTGTTGACCTCGATCGCGCGCCATTGCGCAGCGGCCTTGTCGAGCACGCCGTTGACATAGGTATGGCCGTGTTCGGAGCCGAACCGCTTCACCGTCTTCAGCGCCTCGTCGATGATCACCCGGTACGGCACGTCGATGCGATGCTGCAGCTCGTAGGCGGCAATACGCAGCATCGCGCGTTCGATCGGGTCGACCTCGTCGATGCCGCGATCGAGAAACGGCGCCAGCGCGGCGTCGAGTTCGCGGTAGTGGGTGTCGACGCCGTGCACGAGGTCTTCGAAATACGCGAGATCGGCGACTTCATGCGCCTGCTCGTGCGCGAACTGCGCAATCACGTTGTTGACGTCGGCACCGGACATCTGCATCGCGTACACCGCCTGCAGCGCGCGGCACCGCGAGCGCGAGCGTGCGACGTGGTCGACGCCGTCGCGGCTGCGGTGGCCGGGGTGGCGGGTCATGGGAAAAATCCGAGACTCGCAGAGCCGAGACTGGGGACTGCGGACTCGGGACTCGGGAACAACGAACGGCCTTCGACGAATCCTGTGCAAAACATCGAGAACAACTCCATAGCTGCCGTACCAAGCGCTGCGGCGGCAGCCACCGCCAACTCATCTTCGCGCGCTGTGCTCGTCCCGAGTTTCGAGTCCGCAGTCCCCAGTCTCGGCTCTGCGAGTCCCAGCTGTATCGCCATCACGCCAACTTCCCCATCAAGCTGGCCATCTCGATCGCCACCAGCGCGCATTCCTCGCCCTTGTTGCCATGGCTGCCGCCAGCGCGGTGCTCGGCATCGACGATGTCCTCGACCGCCAGCACGCCATTGACGACCGGCACGCCAAAATCCAGCGACACGCGCATCAGGCCGTCGGCGCAGCGGTCGGCAACGTGTTGGTAATGCCGCGTGTCGCCGCGCACCACGCAGCCCAGCGCGACGATCGCGGCGTGCGCGCTGCCGGCGGCGATGTGTGCGGCGGCGAGCGGAATCTCCCATGCGCCGGGCACGCGGATCACGTCGAGCGCATCTTCGGTCACGCCATGGTCGTCGAAGGTCTTGCGCGCACCGGCGACCAGCACATCGGTGATGCGCGGGTTCCAGCGGCTGGCGATGATCGCAAAACGTGCGCCCTCGGGCGCGCGGAGATCGCCTTCGTGGAGAGTCATACGGACGGTCTTGCGGGAAAGGCCGGTCAGTTTAACGCGCGGGTCTGGATGCTGCGTCTGTGGGCCGAAGGTCCCCGCGAGGCATGCCGCCGTCATCGCGCCTGCGGCGTACTTAGAGCCTGTTTAAAATCCATCTCCCATCTGCGACCATAGCCGAATGAGACAGCCCTATCCCAGCGACATCAGCCGTGACCAGTTTGAGCGGATTCGACCGCTGCTGGAAGGCGCGC
>JBOHYD010000414.1:0-26169 GCA_050737635.1 Luteimonas sp.
GTGCCGGTCGGGCTCGGACGCGGCGGCGATGCGGCGGTCGACGGCGGCGGCATCCGCCTCGGCTGGCCGGTGGCGACGCGGGGCGGGCCGGCACCGCCGCTGCCCGGAAACAGCTTGAGCCGCTGGCCAGGATAGATGGTGTACGGCGGGGCGATGTTGTTCCAAGTGGCGAGATCGAGCGTACTGATGCCATTGCCCGAGGCGATGCGGTACAGGGTCTGGCCGCGTTGCACGGTCACCGTCGCGCCGTACCTCGGCGCGGACGCCGCGCGCGACGACGGTGCCGTGCCGCTGCTGCGCACCACGCTGCTGCTGCATGCGGCGAGTGCGGCGATGGCAACGGCCAGGCAGCCGTTGCCGAGGATCGTGCGCGCCGTGGAATGAGCGATCATCGCGATGTCACGCCCCTTGCGACTTGAACACCAGATAGCCGATGCCCGCGACCAGCAGTGCGAGCGCCGCCCAGCCGATCGGTTCGATATAGCGGTACAGCGCGCGCTCGGCGCGCGCGCCGCCGAGGCGGACCGCGAGCGCGATCAGAAACACGCGCTTGCCGCGCCCGACCAGCATGCTGGCCAGAAACGGCAGCATCGGCACGCCGACCACGCCCGAGGCCCAGGTGAAGATCTTCAGCGGGATCGGCGAGAAGCCGGCCAGCACCAGCAGCCAAAACGCCCTCCACGGCGACTCCACCACCACCGCGCGCAGCATCGCCACCTGTGCGTCGATGCGTTCGATCCAGCCCAGCGACGCCAGCAGCGGCCGCACCGCCTCGTAGGCGTAATGCCCGAGCAGGTAGCCAACCATCGCGCCGGCCAGCGAGCCGGCCACGCTCAGCGTCGCAAACCAAAAACCGCGGCGCGGCTGCGCGAGGCACATCGGTGCGAGCATCGCCTCCGGCGGCACCGGAAAGAAGATCGCTTCGATGACGCTCAGACCGACAAGCATCGCCTGCGCGCGCGGATGCCGCGCCCACGCCAACGCGCGCTGGTACAGCGGTGCGAACAGCTTCATCGCGACGACTTCCGTGCCGGCGCGCGCATCAGTCGAGCATGCCCGACAACAGCGGCACAAAACTGACCGGCGCGAGGCTGGACTGCTCGATCACGCCGTCGTCGCGCTTGCGCAGGCAACGCAGCGACTGCGAACCGCTGTTGCCGATCGGCGCGACCAGGGTGCCGCCGGGCGCGAGCTGATCGCCGAGCGCGTCGATCAGCACCGGCGCGGCGGCGGTGACTAGGATCGCGTCGAAGGGAGCGTTTTCGGGCCAGCCGATGCGGCCGTCGTCGTGCTTGCTGCGCACGTTGAGACCGAGCACGCGGAAGCGCTTGCGGGCGATGCGCAGCAGCTCGCCGATGCGTTCGACGGTGTGCACCTCCAGTCCGAGCGCGGCGAGGATCGCGGCTTGGTAGCCGGAACCGGTGCCGATTTCCAATACTTTGTTCGGCGTCGCATCGACAAACAGCGCCTCGGTCATCTTCGCCACCACCCACGGCTGCGAGATCGTCTGGCCATGGCCGATCGGCAGCGCGGTGTCCTCGTAGGCGCGCGTTGCCAGCGCCTCGTCGACAAACAGGTGCCGAGGCACGGTGCGGATCGCGTTGAGCACGCGCTCATCAAGGATGCCGCCACCCTCGTGAGGGCCGGCGCGCAAGCGATCGATCAAGCGATCGCGCACGCGCTGCGAGGTCATGCCGACGCCGATCGCCTCGGGCTTCAGCCGCATCGGCACGGTCATCGCTGCCGGTGTCCGGCCGGCGTGTCACCGGCACGCAACTCATCGGCCATGCCGCCGACCCAGCTCGCGACTTGCTCCAGCGCCTGGTAGCGGGTGAGATCGACATGGATCGGGGTGATCGAGATGTGACCGCCGCGCACCGCGTGGAAATCGGTGCCGATACCGCCGTCCTGCTCGGGGCCGGCCGGACCGATCCACCACCAGCGGCGCCCACGCGGATCTTGCTGCAGGATGCTCGGCTCGGCGCGATGGCGGTTGCCGAGCCGCGCGACCTCAAAACCGGCGATCTCGTCCCAAGGCAGATCGGGCACGTTGACGTTGAGGATGGTGTCGGCGGGCAACGGGTCGGCGGCGAGCCGCGCGACGATCTCGACCGCGGCGCGCGCGGCGGTGGCGTAGTGCATGCCGATGTGATCGGCGGTGACCAGCGACACCGCGACCGCCGGCAGGCCGAGGAAGCGGCCTTCCATCGCCGCGGCGACGGTGCCGGAATAGATCACGTCGTCGCCGAGGTTGGCGGTGTTGTTGATCCCGGAGACGACGATGTCCGGCTCGACGTCGAACATGCCGGTGATCGCGACGTGCACGCAGTCGGTCGGCGTGCCGTGCACGCGCCAGGTGCTGTCGTCGAGCTGCACCACGCGCACCGGCATGTCGAGGGTCAGCGAATTGCTCGCGCCGGAGCGATCGCCGTCTGGCGCGACGATCAGCACCTCGTGCCCGGCATTGCGCAGGCCGTCGGCAAGGGCGCGGATGCCGGGCGCGTCGACGCCGTCGTCGTTGCTGACTAGGATTCTCATGGGACGTGCAGGCGCATCGAGCGGCGGTCCGTTTGCGTTCGCAGAAACTGCGGACCGGAATGATAACGGATGCGCATTGCAGCCGGCCGCGACCGCGCGTTGCCGCAACCGTCGCGAGCGATATGCGATCCACGCTAGGCTGTCTCCATGTGCGCGCGACGCGATCCTCCGGACGACGGCGATGACGACGATGCGGCGCTGTTCCGCGCCGCGATCGGATCGGTGCGCAAACTGCCGGCGACGCCACCGCCGCCGTCGGCACCCAGGCCGAAGGCGATCCCGCGCATGGCGCGCCGCGACGACGACGACGCACGCGGTGAATTCCGCCGCGTGCTCGATGGCTCACTGCTCGAAGCCGGCGACGCGCTGCGCTACCGCCGCGACGAAGTGCCGCCGCGCGTGCTGCAGCGGCTGGCGCGTGGCGAATACTCAGCCCAGGAGGAACTCGATCTGCACTTCGCCGACAGCGCCCAGGCCGAAGCGCTGCTGCGCGCGTTTTTGCAAGAAGCCCGCGATGTCGGCATCGGCTGCGTGCGCGTGATCCACGGCAAGGGCCTGCATTCCGACAGCCGCACACCGACGATCAAGAACCTCGTCGACCGCCTGCTACGCCATCGCGCCGACGTGCTCGCCTTCCACTCCGCACCCACCGCGCAGGGCGGCAACGGCGCGGTGCTGGTGCTGCTGGCCCCGACCAAGCGTTAGCGCGGCCTGAGCGGTCAGGCGCATCGGCCTGGGCGACTATTTGATCGGATCGATCCGCCGCACCGGCGCGTTGACCCAAGTCACGCTGACGCCGCGGTGCCGCGCCGCGCGTTCGACCGCGGCGATGTAGGCGTCATCGCTGACGACCCTGCTCCCGCTCGTAGCAGTCACCGGTTGCGCAACAGCATGGGCCGTCTTGTGATCCATACCCGAGCAGCCGGACAGCAGGCCGATCGACAGCAATGCCACAGATCCGATGGCAAGCGAAGATTTCATGGCGAAGCCTCCTGCGAAAGCACCCTGAAACACCACGCTCGGCCCCATGCCAGAGCGCTAACTCCGCTTATACGCCGAGCTGAACAAGCATTTTGGCGCGCCGGATGGCTTTCCGACGGACGGCGCGATCCGGCCTTGCCAAGGCCGCGACTATCAGTCGCGCGGCGGCAGATGGCTGGATCGGTCCTCGCGACTGCGCATCTCTCCCAGCTCGCCGAGCAGCGTCGTCGCATAGGCGCCGGGCGGCAGCGCGAAGCGAAGCTCAAGCGCGGCGTCCGCACGCCAGTCCCATTGCAGCGATTGCGGCCGCAGTCGCGTGGCGCGGCGCTGCTGTTGGAGGCCGGCGGCCTCAAGGCCGATGCGGAGGCTTCGCGACACCTCGTCGTCGATCGCGTTGCTGTCGACCGCGCGCGCCGCGTCGCTCGATCGCAGCTCGCCTCGGCCCCACAACGGCGCGGTCGGATGAATATCCAAACGCGCTAGGCGCTCGGCCAGCGTGTCGCTCCACGGCTCGGGGCCGAACACGCTGCGGCTGCCGTCGAGCATCCACACCTCGCCGTCGAGACCGCGGTTCCACGAGCCGTCCAGCACGCGCGCGGCGAGCACGCGGTTGAACAGCGCCGAGCGCGCGGCCGACAGCAGGATGGTGCGCTGATCGCGACGCAGGCGGCGTCCGGCGAACATCGCCAGCGCGCCGGAAATATTGTCGCCATCGCGACCGAAGCGCTGCTCGCCGAAATAGTTGGGCACCCCTTGCGCAGCGATGACCCGCAGGCGCGCGTCGATCGCATCGCGGTCGCCGACCACCTCGCGCAGCGTCAGTACGAAGCGGTTGCCGGCCAACGCACCGCGCGGCAATTTCTTCGCGTGCCAGTCATGGGCCAGCACGCGGAGTTCGGCGGAGTGCAGCGCCGCAAGGTCGGGCGCGACGCGTTTGGGCAGATGCACGCTGAAACGCTGCCGCGTCAGCGCATGGCGGTCCTTCATGCCGGCATAGCCGACCGCCATCTCGTCGCGCCCGGCCCAGGCGGCGATGCGCTTGGCGGCGAAGCTGGTGTTCATGCCGCGCTTCTCGATGCTGAGCAGCAGATGCTCGCCACTGCCGCTGGCGGCGAAGGCGTCGATCTCTTCGACAAAAAAATCCTCCGGCGCGTGGCGCAGCGTCGCCGACAGCACCGATGGTCCCCAGGCCTGCGGCAGCGCATGCGCGTCGGGGCCGGTGGTCGTGCCGACTGCGTCGTCGTGCGTCATCCCTCGACCAGCAGGCATACCGCCTGCGCGGCGATGCCTTCCTCGCGACCGGTAAATCCAAGCCGCTCGCTGGTGGTCGCCTTGACGCTGACCGCATCGACGCTGACATCAAGATCCGCCGCGATCGTCTCGCGCATCGTTTGCGCGTGCGGAGCAATCTTCGGGCGTTCGCAAATCACCGTGATATCGGCATTGCCGACGCGCCAGCCGCGCGCGCGCAGCAGCTCATTGCAGCGACGCAGCAGCGCGCGGCTGTCGGCGCCCTTCCACTGCGCGTCCGACGGCGGAAAGTGCATGCCGATATCGCCGAGCGCAAGCGCGCCGAGCATCGCGTCGCACAGCGCATGCAGCACCACGTCGCCGTCGCTGTGGGCGAGCACGCCGCGCGCGTGCGCCACGCGCACGCCGCCGAGCATCACGTGATCGCCGTCGCCGAAGGCATGCACGTCAAAACCCTGTCCGATCCTGATGTTCATCGTCACTCAAACCGAAATCCGATCGGCCATTGTAGGAGCGCCGCATGGGCGCGATGGGCGTTGCCGGGAGAACCCCATCGCGCCCATCGGGCGCTGCTACACACGCTGCGACAGGACAAAGGCGAAGCGCGCCAGATCCGCCGGCGTGGTGATCTTGAAATTGTCCTCCGCGCCCTCGACCAGCAGCGGGCGCAAACCTTGGCGCTCCATCGCCATCGATTCGTCGGTGACCGTGACGCCGGCATCGCGCGCGGCTTCAAGCGCGCGGGTCAGCTGCAGGCGTCGGAACAGCTGCGGGGTCAGCGCATGCCACAGGCGCTCGCGCGGCTGCGTGCCGTCGATGCCGCCGTCGTTGCCGGCGCGCTTGAGCGTGTCGCGCACCGGCGTCGCGAGGATCGCGCCGACCGGATCGGCGCGACCGCGTTCGAGCAGGCGGTCGATGTCGGCGAGCGCGAGGTTGGGTCGCGCGGCATCCTGCACCAGCACGAAGTCGTCCATGCGCACGCTCTCGGGCAGCGCGGCCAGGCCGGCGAGCACCGACTGCGCGCGCGTGTCGCCGCCGATGCAGGTCAGCAGCGGCTTGCCGGCGAGCGTGGACCAGCCCGGCCAATGCGCATCATCGTCGGCCAGTGCGACCACCGCGCCGTCCACGCTCGGATGGGCGAGCAGCGCATGCAAGGCGTGGGCCAGCAGCGACTGGCCGGCGACATCGAGATACTGCTTCGGCACCTCGCCGCCGAAGCGCGCGCCGCGACCGGCGGCCGGCATCACCACCCAGAGCCTGCCCCGGACTAGATTCGGGGTCATCGCGCGCCGTCCTGCACGGGTTGCTCGGCGCGCGCCGCATCGACCGGCGCGGCGTGCTCGACCACGCGATAGAAGGTTTCGCCGGGCTTGATCATGCCGAGTTCGCTGCGCGCGCGCTCCTCGACCGCCGCGCCGCCGTCGGCGCTCTTCAGGTCCTTCACTTCGGCGGCAAGCGCGTCGTTACGCTGCTGCAGGCCGCTGTTGTCGCGCGTCTGTCGGCTGGCCTTCGCCTGCAACTCCGCCACCTCGCGCGCACCGCCGTGACCGTTCCAAAGGCGGTACTGCAGCAGCGCGAGCAGGCCCACCAGCAGCAGCACCACGATCCACAGCGCGCGCATGGCGGTATTAGCCGTCAGCGCTTCAGCGACACGAACGCATCGCGACCGGCATAGCGCGCATTGCCGCCGAGCGCCTCCTCGATGCGCAGCAGTTGGTTGTACTTAGCGACACGATCGCTGCGACACAGCGAACCGGTCTTGATCTGTGTCGCGGTGGTGGCGACCGCGATGTCGGCGATGGTGGTGTCCTCGGTCTCGCCGGAGCGGTGCGACACGATCGCCGCATAGCCTGCGGCATCGGCCATCGCGATCGTCTGCAAGGTCTCGGTCAGGGTGCCGATCTGGTTGACCTTGATCAGGATCGCGTTGGCGACGCCGTTGTCGATGCCCTTGCGGAAGATTTTCGGATTGGTGACGAAGTTGTCGTCGCCGACCAACTGCACGCGGCGACCGAGACGTTCGGTGATCAGCTTCCAGCCGACGTGGTCCTGCTCGGCCATGCCGTCCTCGATGCTGACGATCGGGTATTCGTCGGCCCAGCCGGCGAGAAAATCGCTGAACTGCTCCGCCGTCAGACGCTTGCCCTCGCCGACCAAGTGGTATTTGCCGTTGTCATAGAACTCGCTCGCCGCGACGTCGAGGCCGAGCAGAATGTCTTCGCCGGCGTGGTAGCCGGCCTTGCCGATCGCTTCGAGGATGGTGTCGAGCGCCTCGACATTGCTGCGGAAATCCGGCGCGAAACCGCCCTCGTCGCCGACCGCGGTGCTCAAGCCCTGGCCCTTCAGCACCGATTTGAGCGCATGAAAGATTTCGGCGCCGGCGCGCAGGCTCTCCGCGAAACTGTCGAAGCCGACCGGCAACACCATGAATTCCTGCAGGTCGACGTTGTTGTCGGCATGTGCGCCGCCGTTGATGATGTTCATCATCGGCAGTGGCAGCGCAGGCGCGCGGTCGCCGGCAAGCAATTTCCACAGTGGGATCTTCTTCGACGCCGCCAGCGCATGCGCATTGGCCATCGACACCCCGAGCAGCGCATTGGCGCCGAGCCGGCCCTTGTTGTCGGTGCCGTCGAGATCGATCAGGCGCTTGTCGAGCGCGGCCTGGTCGTCGGCGTCGAACCCCACGAGCGCCTGCGCGATCGCGCCGTTGACATGACCCACGGCCTTGCGCACGCCCTTGCCGCCGTAGCGCGTCCTGTCGCCGTCGCGCAGTTCGACCGCCTCGCGCGAGCCGGTCGACGCCCCCGACGGCACCAGCGCGCGACCGAAGCTGCCGTCGTCGAGGGTCACCTCGGCTTCGAGGGTGGGATTGCCGCGCGAGTCGAGGATTTCGCGGGCGTGGATGCGGGTAATTGTGGTCATCGGATTGGCAGCTAGCTCAGAGTGAGGATTCGATAAAACCGTTTTTCTTGGTGATGCGATCCAGCTCCAGCAGCGTCTCCAGCAGCGCGCGCATCTTGTCGAGCGGCCACGCATTGGGGCCGTCGCTGAGCGCCTTGGACGGGTCGGGATGGGTTTCCATGAACACCCCAGCCACACCGACGGCGACCGCGGCGCGCGACAGTACTGGAACAAATTCGCGCTGGCCGCCGCTGCTGCTGCCCTGCCCGCCGGGCAGCTGCACCGAATGGGTGGCGTCGAACACCACCGGGCAGCCGGTGTCGCGCATCACCGACAGCGAGCGCATGTCGCTGACCAGGTTGTTGTAACCGAAGCTCGCGCCGCGCTCGCAGACCAGGATGTCGAGGTTGCCGGTGGCCTTGGCCTTGTCGACCACCGGCTTCATGTCCCACGGCGACAGAAACTGGCCCTTCTTGATGTTGACCGGCTTGCCGGCGGCGCAGACCTTGGTGATGAAGTCGGTCTGGCGCACCAGAAAGGCAGGGGTCTGCAGCACGTCGACGACGGATGCGACCTCGTCCATCGGCGTGTATTCGTGCACGTCGGTCAATACCGGCACGCCGATCTGCTTCTTCACTTCCGCCAGCACGCGCAGGCCTTCTTCCATGCCGGGTCCGCGGAAACTCGTCCCCGAGGTGCGATTGGCTTTGTCGAAGCTCGACTTGAAGATGAAGTGGATGCCGAGCGCGCTGGTGATCTCCTTGAGCTGGCCGGCGACGTCGAGCTGCAGCTGCTCGGATTCGACCACGCAGGGACCGGCGATCAGGAAGAACGGCTGGTCGAGACCAACCTCAAATCCGCAGAGTTTCATGGCATCGATGCTCTGAATCTCTCCCCTTCAAGGGGAGGGTTGGCTGGGGATGGTCGTGGTCTTGGCGTTGCGGGATCTGCAGGCAGCACCATCCCCACCGCTGCCCTCCCCTTGAAGGGGAGGAAGCCAAAAGCAACGGCGATCATGCGGATGCCTCTTTCAACAATCGCCTGCCGGCCTTGCCTGCGTTGATCTTGTACTCGCGCGCGGCACGCACGAAACCGACAAACAGCGGATGCCCGTGGCGCGGCGTCGACAGAAATTCCGGATGCGCCTGGCAGGCGATGAACCACGGGTGGTCGGGCAGCTCGATCATCTCGACCAGCAGGTCGTCCATCGACTTGGCCGAGATCACCAGGCCGGCGTCCTCGAGCTGGGTGCGGTAGCGGTTGTTGAACTCGTAGCGGTGGCGGTGACGCTCGCCGACGATGTCCTTGCCGTAAATCGCGCGCGCGCGGGTGCCGGGCTTGAGGCGCTGCTCCTGCAGGCCGAGGCGCATGGTGCCGCCGAGATCGCTGTCCTCGCCGCGACGCTCGACGTCGCCGGACTGGGTGCGCCACTCGGTGATCAGCCCGATCACCGGATGCGGCGACTGACGGTCGTTTTCGGTGCTGTTGGCGTCATTGAGACCGGCAAGGTTGCGCGCAACGTCGACCACCGCGGCCTGCATGCCGTAGCAGATGCCGAAATACGGCAGCTTGCGTTCGCGCGCGTATTGCGCGGTCAGCACCTTGCCCTCGAAGCCGCGATCGCCGAAGCCGCCGGGCACGAGAATGCCGTCGACGCCATCGAGCGCGACCGCCGCGCCGTCGCGCTCGATGTCCTGCGACTCCAGCCATTTGAGATTGACGCGGCTGCGCTGGCGGATGCCGCCGTGCTTGAGCGCCTCGCCGACCGACTTGTAGGCATCCTTATGGTCGACGTACTTGCCGACGATGGCGATCGTGACCTCGTCGATCGGATGTTCGGCGGCGTCGACCACGGCCAGCCATTCCGACAAGTCCGCCGACGGCGCGGCTTTGTCCAGATGCAGGCGCTCGACGACGATCTGGTCGAGACCCTGGGCGTGCAGCCACATCGGGATCTTGTGGATGTTGTCGAGGTCGACGGCGGAAATGACCGCCTTTTCCGGCACATTGGTGAACGACGCGATCTTGCGGCGCTCGCCGTCGGGCAGCGGCTGCTCGCTGCGGCACAGCAGCACATCGGGTTGAATGCCGATCGAACGCAGTTCCTTGACCGAATGCTGGGTCGGCTTGGTCTTCAGCTCGCCCGCCGCGGCGATGTACGGCACCAGGGTGAGGTGCATGAACAGCGCTTTTTCGGCGCCGCGATCGGTGCGGATCTGGCGGAGGGCCTCCAGAAACGGCAGCGATTCGATGTCGCCGACGGTGCCGCCGATCTCGACCAGGGCGACGTCGTAACCGGCGGTGGCGGCGTCGATGCAGCGCTTGATCTCGTCGGTGATGTGCGGGATCACCTGCACCGTCGCACCGAGGTAGTCGCCTCTGCGCTCCTTGCGGATCACGTGTTCGTAGATCTTGCCGGTGGTGATCGAGTTCTTGCCGCTCAGGCGCACGTTGATGAAGCGCTCGTAGTGGCCGAGGTCGAGATCGGTCTCGGCACCGTCGTCGGTGACGTAAACCTCGCCGTGCTGGAACGGGCTCATCGTGCCCGGGTCGACGTTGATATAGGGATCGAGCTTCATCATCGTCACGCGCAGGCCGCGCGCTTCGAGGATCGCGGCCAGCGAGGCGGCGGCGATGCCCTTGCCCAGAGAAGACACCACGCCACCAGTAACGAAGACGATCGGGGTGACGGGGCTGAGGAGAGTCATGAACGCAACCGCTGCCGGTAAAACCGAATATTACCGGTTAGCCCCGGCTTCGGCGAGTCGCAACGCACCTGTCGACCCCCTGATGGGCGCTTTCAAGGCTTCCCTGCCCCCGGACCGCCCGGGCGGCGAAACGCACAGAAAAATGCCCCGGCTAAAGCCGGGGCACGGTACTCAGCGACTCGATGCGCGGGCTCCGCTCACCATCCCGAGCGATCGTAGTCGTCATACTTATCGTGGCGATCGTAGCGATCGTATTTGTCGTGACGATCGTACTTGTCATAGCGATCGTACCTGTCGTAGCGACCGTATCTGTCATATCTGTCGTTATAGCGATCGCCAATCCCGACGCGAGTCCCGGGGGCAAGGACACGGATGCCAGGAGATCCGATGCCTACCCGTGTGCCAGGTGCACCGACACGGATGCCGCGACCATCGATGCCGACACCGACACCAGGCGCACCGACGCGGATGCCGCCGGCACCCACATGGACGCCTGTCCCCGGGGCACCGACATTGATACCGCCGCCCCCGATGCTGACGATCTGCGCATGTGCTGTGGGGATGGCGAACGCGGCGGCAATCAAAACCGGCAGTAGTAATTTACGCATCACGCGACTCCTTCGAGCTGTGTGGGCACACATGGCCCTTACACTGGAGGCTAAACGGTGCGCCTGCAAACCCCAGGCCTGGCTGAACCGGTGTCGTCACCGCGATTGCCGTTCAGGTAGCAATGAGCGGAGCTTTGACCCCCGCGTGAAAGCTAAGCTAGACGACGAATCGCGCACGCAACCGCGTCACCACTCCCCAGCAGAACCGCATGAGCACACGCTACAACGCCGCCGACATCGAAGTATTGTCGGGCCTCGACCCGGTCAAGCGCCGCCCCGGCATGTACACCGACACCACGCGGCCCAACCATCTGGCGCAGGAAGTGGTCGACAACGCCGTCGACGAAGCACTCGCCGGCCATGCCCGCGAGATCACGGTGGCGCTGTTTGCCGATGGCAGCTGCGAGGTCGGCGACGATGGCCGCGGCATGCCGGTCGACATCCATCCCGAGGAAAAAATCCCCGGCGTCGAGTTGATCCTCACCCGGCTGCACGCCGGCGGCAAGTTCAACAACAACAACTACACCTTCTCCGGCGGCCTGCACGGCGTCGGCGTCAGCGTGGTCAACGCGCTGTCGACGCGGGTCGACGTGTTCATCAAGCGCGACGGCAACGAATATCGGATGGGTTTTGCGCACGGCAACCGCAGCACCGCGCTGGACGTGATCGGCACGGTCGGCAAAAAAAACACCGGCACGCGGCTGCGCTTCTGGCCCGATGCGGGCTACTTCGACACGCCGAAGTTCAACCTGCGCGCGCTACGCCATCTGCTGCGCGCGAAAGCCGTGCTGTGTCCGGGGCTGACAGTCACGCTGTATGACGAGGCCTCGGGCGAACGCGACCAATGGCACTACGAGGACGGCCTGCGCGCCTATCTCAAATCAGAACTCTTGAAAGGTGCGCTGCACGATCGCGAACTGCTGCCGCCGGAGCTGTTTGTCGGCCAACAGCACAAGGAGACCGAGATCCTCGACTGGGCGGTGACCTGGGTCCCTGACCTGGACGGGCGCGCCGGTGACCTTGTGCAGGAGAGCTACGTCAACCTGATCCCGACCGCGCAGCACGGCACCCACGTCAACGGCCTGCGTACCGGTTTTACCGATGCGCTCAGGGAGTTCTGCGATTTCCGCAGCCTGCTGCCCAGGGGCGTCAAGCTGGCGCCGGAGGACGTCTGGGACCGCGTGGCGTTTGTGCTCAGCATCAAGATGACCGACCCGCAGTTCAGCGGCCAGACCAAGGAGCGGCTGTCGTCGCGGCAGGCGGCCGGCTTTGTCGAGGGCGCCGCGCACGATGCCTTCAGCCTGTGGCTCAACCAGCACACCGATCTCGGCGAACGCATCGCCCAACTCGCGATCGATCGCGCCAGCGCGCGGCTGAAGACCGAAAAACAGATCGTCCGCAAGAAGGTCACGCAAGGCCCCGCCCTGCCCGGCAAACTCGCCGACTGCATCAGTCAGGACCTCACCCGCACCGAGCTGTTCCTCGTCGAAGGCGACTCCGCCGGCGGCTCGGCCAAGCAGGCGCGCGACAAGGATTTTCAGGCGATTCTTCCTTTGCGAGGAAAAATCCTCAATACGTGGGAAGTCGCCTCCAGCGGCGTGCTGGCGTCGACCGAAGTGCACGATCTCGCGGTCGCGATCGGCTGCGATCCCGGTCGCGACGACATCTCCGGCCTGCGCTACGGCAAAGTGGTGATCCTCGCCGACGCCGACTCCGACGGCCTGCACATCGCGACCCTGCTGACTGCGCTGTTTCTGCAGCACTTTCCGGCGTTGGTCGCGGCCGGCAACATCTTTGTCGCGATGCCGCCGCTGTTCCGCGTCGACGTCGGCAAGCAAGTGTTCTACGCACTCGACGAAGAAGAAAAGCGCCTGCTGATCGATCGCATCGAACGCGACAAGCGCGAATCGAAGAAAGGCTCAGGCGGCGCGATCAACGTCACCCGCTTCAAAGGCCTGGGCGAGATGAACCCGCAACAGCTGCGCGAGTCGACGATCCATCCAGACACTCGCCGGCTGGTGCAGCTGACCAACGACGACGACGCCGGCACGCGCTCGCTGATGGACATGCTGCTCGCCAAAAAGCGCGCCGGCGACCGCAAGGCGTGGCTGGAGCTGAAGGGCGACTTGGCGACGCTGGAAGTCTGAGGCGCAAGCGCTGGAAACAGCACAGCGCCAGTTCCACGGCCGATTATTCGCTGCGCATGCAGGTCTCGAGCAGCTGCCGAATCACCGCCGTTGCCTTTGCTGCCTTTGCGTCATCGAACGCAAAGGTTGCTTCGTCCATGTAGATGCTCTGGCTGATCTCCAACTGCACTGCGTCGATGCCGTTGTGCGGGTCGCCGTAGTGGCGAGTGATGTGGCCGCCCTTGAAGCGGCCGTTGGCGATGTGGCTGTAGTCGCTCTGCGCGTCAAGCGTATCGACCAGCCGCTGCTGCAGCGCCGGCGCGCAGCTGCGGCCGTTGGCGGTGCCGAGATTGAGATCGGGCAGCGTGCCGTCAAACAGAAACGGCACGACGCCGCGAATCGAATGCGCTTCCCACAGCACCACGCGCTCGTGCCGCGCGCGCAGGCGGTCGAGTTCAGCGCGCAGCGCGGCGTGGTAGGGCCGCCAGTAGGTGTCAACGCGCGTGCGCACCTCGACCTCGGTCGGCGCGAGGCCGTCGCGGTACAACGGTTGGCCGCTGAACTGCAGCAGCGGGCACAAGCCGGTGGTGTTCTGGCCGGGATACAGCGACACGTCGTCCTCGGCGCGATTGAGGTCGATCACGTAGCGCGAATGCGTCGGCACCAGCAGCGAGGCGCCCAGTTGTTTTGCGAAGTCGTACAAGCGCGCGACGTGCCAGTCGGTGTCAGGCACGCGGCGCGCAGCGTCGGTGAGCCGCGCGGCGATGTCGTCTGGGACATGCGCGCCATCGTGCGGAATGCTGATCAGCAGCGGTGCGCTGCCACGGTGCAGGTGAAAGATCGGCAGGGTCATCGTGCTTCTCGCCCAGTTGCAGCGATCGGTGCAACGCTCATCGGGCGTGTCCTCGGGATGGGTTTGGCAACAGATTCATCTGATCAGCACGACTTCTTCCGCCGAGGTCGGGTGGATGGCGACGGTGTCGCGCAGGTCGTCGAGGGTGATGCCGCGCTTCAGCGCGACCGCGAAGCCCTGCAGGATCTCGTCGGCGCCGTCGCCGAGCAGGTGGA
Source organism: Luteimonas sp. (assembly GCA_050737635.1). Taxonomy (GTDB): domain Bacteria; phylum Pseudomonadota; class Gammaproteobacteria; order Xanthomonadales; family Xanthomonadaceae; genus Luteimonas. Next base: position 14,182 of record JBOHYD010000414.1, read on the forward strand.
TGCCGACCACGCGCTCGTCCTCGCCGACGCAGACCACCTTGAACAGGCTGCGCTCGTCGGTGCCGGCCAGCGCCTGCAGCATCGCGCGGAACTCGGCGCGATAGACCCGCACGGCGTCGCCGTGCCGCGCGCGCGCCTGCGCTTCGGTCAGGCCGGCCTTGGCCAGCGGCGGATGTGCGAACACGACGGTCGGAATGTCGTCGTAATCGAGATACGCATGCGATTTGCCGCCGAACACACGATCCATCAGCCGTCGCGCGGCGGCGATCGCGACTGGCGTCAGTGCCAAGCGGTCGGTGACGTCACCCATCGCGTACACACCGGCGAGGTTGGTGCCCTGCCACTGGTCGACGCAGACGTGGCCGCGCGCGTCGCAGACGATGCCGGCGGCATCGAGACCGAGATCGTCGCTGTTGGCGCGGCGGCCGGTCGCGAAGATCAGCGCGTCGAACGGTTCACTCGCCGCACCGTCGGCATCGACCAGGCGCACGGCCGTGTCGCCGGCACGCTCGATCGCCGCAAGCCGGTGGCCGAGGTGCAGGCGCACGCCGGCCGCGGCATAGTTGGCGGCCAGCCGCTCGGTCAGATCGGCATCGAAGCCGTCGAGCAGCCGCGGCCCGCGCACGAACAGTTCCACGCCGCTGCCGAGTGCCTGCAGCACGCCGGTCAGCTCGACGCCGATGTAGCCGCCGCCGACCACCGCGACGCGGCCAGGCGCCGCGGTGAGGTGGAAAAAATCGTCCGACACCAGACCGAACTCGCCACCCGGCAGGTCCGGTCGCTGTGGCCGCGCACCGGTCGCGATCACGATGTGCGGCGCGCGCAGGCGTGCGCCTTCGCCGGTTTCGATGGTGTGCGCGTCGACGAAGCGGCCACGCGACGCGATGGTGACGATGCCGCTGGCGTCGAGCCGGCGGCGGTAGCTGGCGTGGATGTTGGCGATGTAACGCTGGCGGTGGGCGACGAATGCGCACCAGTCCAGCGTCGGGCACGGCGCGTCGAAGCCGAGCCGGCGCGAGAGTTCGATGTGCCCGGCAAGCTGCGCGGCCAGCCACATCGCCTTCTTCGGCACGCAGCCGACGTTGACGCAGGTGCCGCCAAGTTCGCCGGGTTCGAGCATCGCCACGCGCGCGCCGTGTTCGCTGGCGCGGAACGCCGCAGCCAGCCCGCCCGAACCGCCACCGATCACGATCAGGTCGAAATCCAGCGTGTGTCGGTCGGGACGGGTTGACGCGGACAGGCGGGCGTCGCCGCTCATGCAAAGCGTTCCGGCGAGTACGGTTTCGGATCGAAGTGCGGCGTGCGCGCGCACAGCAGATCGGCGACCAGCTGGCCGGTGCCGGTGCTCATGCTGACGCCGAGCATGCCGTGCCCGGTCGCCAGCCAGACGTGCGGATGGCCCAGCGCGCGGCCGATGATCGGCACGTCGTCGACCGACACCGGCCGCCAGCCGAACCATTCCTCGCGCTTCACCGGCCCGACCGGGGCGTGCAGGTATTCGGCCGCACCGCGTTCGAGCGCGTCGAGCCGGCGACGGTTGAGCGTGGTGTCGTAGCCTGAGAACTCCATCGTGCTGCCGAGCCGGAAGCCGCTGTCCCACGCGGTCACGCAGACGCTGCGCTCGTACAGGCTCAGCGGCCGCCGCGGCACCAAGGCCGGCGCGTCGTAGGTGATCGAATAGCCCTTGCCGGGCTGCACCGGGATCCGCGCCAGTCCGGCTGCCTTGGCGAGCAGCGGCGACCACGCGCCGGTCGCGAGCAACACGTCGCGTGCGCGGCGGCTACCCAGCGGCGAGCCGACCGCGACGCCGTCGCGATCGCTGCCGATGGCGGTGACCTCACAGCCCTCCTCGATCGTGCCGCCGGCCGCACGCACCGCGCGCGCGAGTTCGGCGACGTAGCGGTCAGGCCGCAGCCGCGCGTCACCGGGAAAGCGCACCACGCCGATCACGCCGTCGCGTACCGCGGGCTCCGAGCGCACGTAGTCGGCGCCGTCGATGACCTCGGCGGCAATGCCCAGCGCCGACAACGCCGGCAGCTCGTCGGTGAGGCGCTGCAGGCCGGCGGCCTGGCGGAACACGTAATCGACGCCGTCTTCGGCGAACTCGCAGTCGAGCGCATAGCGCGCGATCCACTCCGGCAGCATCGCGCGCGATGCTGACAAGATCGTGCTGCGCGCGCGCATCGCCGCCGCCCAGTCGCGCGGGTTGCAATGCGACGCAAAGCCGAGCAGCCAGCGCCACAGCGTCGGATCGAGCCGCGGCTTGAGGTAGAACGGCGCGTCGGGCGTCAGCATCCACTTCAGCGCGCGGGCAACGGAGCCCGGCGCGGCCATCGGCGCGGCGTGGCTCGGGGTGATGGTGCCGCAGTTGCCGTGCGAACTGCCGGCACCCACGCGCGTCGCTTCGAGCACGCGCACCGAACGGCCGGCATCGAGCAGCGCCAGCGCACTGGCCAGACCGATCACGCCCCCGCCAACGATCAGCACATCATCGCGTTTGCTCATGCGGCCAGTGTAGTGGGCGGTGCGCGGTTATCGAAGCGTCGCCCGCAGTCTGTGGCGTTGCACTGTTGTCGTCGAGCGCACGAGTATCGACCGGGCGTGATCGAAAAGGCGGTTTCGAGACGGTCGTGCAATGGCAATCGCCGCCCCGATGTCTCGCGACCAGGACAACCGCGATCAAGGCAACGCAGTGCGCGTTCTCAGTGCGCGTGGCCGCCGTCGCCGTGCACATGACCGTGCTCGATCTCGATCGCGGTGGCCTCGCGGACCTCGACGATCTCGATGTCGAAATGCAGGTCCCTGCCGGCCATCGGATGGTTGAGATCGACATCGACCACGCTCATGCCGACCTTCTGCACGGTCACCGCGCGCGGGCCGACGTCGGTGTTGAGCACGACCTGCATACCGGGCGCGAGTTTGTCGGTGCCGAAGTGCTTCTTCGGCACGCGCTGACTCAGGCCATCGCGACGCTCACCGTAGGCATCGGCCGCCGCCACGTCGACACCGAAGCTGTCGCCGGCCTGGTGGCCGCCGAGGGCGCTGTCGAGACCGGGAATGATGTTGCCGCGGCCGGCGAGGATCGCCAGCGGCTCGCGCTCCTTCGAGGTTTCCAGCGGCTCGACGCCCGGTGCCGGTGCGCCGCCGGCCAATAGGCCGCCTTCAAATAAGGTGTAGTGGAAACGGACGACGCGGTCTTTTTCGATCTTCATGGCTGGACGGCTCACTGGGCAGGCGGACGGCGGCGGCAGGTGCCGCTTGTCGGGGTTCGGGGGATTCGGCCAAGATGCCGGTGTGACTGGCGCTCATCATTATCCCGGCTCGCCGCCGCTCGTGCCAATGCGCCGGCCGGCGCAGCAGATGCCGGCAGGCCGGCGGCGCGTCGTCGCGCTGGTGGCGCTGGCCTGCGGCGCGTTGCTGGCAGGCTGCGGCAGCCACGAGCGCGTCCGCGGCCCCACGCCGCGCACGGCCAGCCGCGCGGCGCAGCACTGGCCGGTGATCACGCCCGCCAACCCGGTCGCCGCCAACGCGGTGCTGATCCGCGCGATCGGCTTGGTCGGCACGCCCTATCGCTACGGCGGCAACACACCGGAGGGTGGTTTCGACTGCAGCGGCTTGGTCAACTTCGTCTATCGCGACATGCTCGATCTGCGCCTGCCGCGCACCTCGCGCGCGTTGGCCGACTACCAGGGCGCGCGCATCGCGCCCGCCCAGCTGGCTGGCGGCGACTTGGTGTTTTTCGGCAGCGGCCGCGCGGTCAGTCATGTCGGCATCTATGTCGGCGAGGGCCGCTTCGTGCATGCGCCAAGCAGCGGCGGCACGGTTCGCCTGGACCGGCTCGACGGACCGTACTGGCAGGACCATTACAGCGGCGCGCGGCGGGTATTGCGCTGAGAACGCGCGCGCAGTCAGGGTTTTAATTGCGGCCCGTTAACGAAATTTAAACCAAATCAGTGGCTTGGTGCGGCACAGTCACCCCCACGATGACAAAAACGAAGTGCGCGTGACGACTCCCGACCCAGCTCCAGGCCGCTGCGCCAGCGCTCTTCTGCGTTCCGTTTCGGGACCGTGTCTTCTGATCCTCATCGGGCTGTTTGCCGTGGCACCGGCGATGGCCGGCAGCGGCCTCGCCGCGGATTCCGCCGACCAGCTCGGTCCGAGCGAAGCGCTCAGTCAGAGTTCGGCATCGTCTCAGGCATCGCCCATCGCCGCGCCGGAGCGTGTGTTGTTCGCGCAGGATGTCAAGCTGCTGATCGCCGCGCAAAACCAGCCCGTCAGCGCGCCGGTCGAGACCGGCGGGCGCATCCAGACCGTGCTCAAGCGCGCGCTCGCCCTGCTCGGCACGCCATACCGCTGGGGCGGCGAGTCGACCGACGGTTTCGACTGCAGCGGCCTGGTCGGCTATGTGTTCCGCAGCGCGCTCGGCATCGAGCTGCCGCGGGTGTCGCGCGAGATGGCCAGCAGCGGCGAAAAAATCGAGCGCAACGCGCTCAACGCCGGCGACCTGGTGTTCTTCAGCCGCCGCGGCAAGCGCGTCGATCATGTCGGCATCTACGTCGGCAACGGCGAGTTTGTGCACGCCCCGCGCAGCGGCCGCGACGTTACCGTGTCCAGCCTCGTCGACGGCTACTGGAGCGGCAAGTTCATGCAAGCGCGGCGGGTGCCAGGCGTCTGAACTGTCCGCGATGCTGTCCCGACGATCGACATCGGTGATCGAGCCGGTCACTGTTGTCGGAAACACCGCAACAGGTACCGCGCGATGCGCGCATCCGCGCCGTGTTCCTTGCATCCAGGACCGGCGCTGATGGCGTACACGCCGATCGTCGCCACGCTCGGCTACGTGCTGTCGCCCGACGGCCGTCGCGTGCTGATGCTGCATCGCAACGCGCGCGCCGACGATCACCATCTCGGCAAGTACAACGGCCTCGGCGGTAAGATCGAGGCCGACGAGGACGTGCTCGCCGGCATGCGCCGCGAAATCCATGAAGAAGCCGGTATCGACTGCACGTCACTGTCGCTGCGCGGCACGATCAGCTGGCCGGGCTTCGGCAAACACGGCGAGGATTGGCTGGGTTTCGTCTTCGTGATCACCGCCTTCACCGGCGCGCCGCTCGCGGCCAATCCCGAAGGCACGCTGGAGTGGGTCGATATCGACCAGCTGCACGGCCTGCCGATGTGGGAAGGCGACCGCGAGTTCCTGCCGCTGGTGTTCGACGCCGATCCGCGCCCGTTTCACGGCGTGATGCCGTACCGCGACGGGCGCATGCTGTCGTGGCGCTACTCGCGCAGCTGAGCGCGTCGGACCGCAGGCCGTCAGACCGAGCGCCCTTCGCGCTCGATGTCGCCATCCACGCCAAAATCGGTCGACGCCGCATCGTAAATTTTGTGATCGAGCAGGCCGGTTTGCTTGGCGACCAGCACCGGCACCAACATCTGGCCAGTGACATTGGTCATCGTGCGCATCATGTCGAGCACGCGGTCGATCGCGTACAGGTAGCCGATGGTCTCGATCGGCAGGCCGGCGGCGGTGAGCACCACGGTGGCCATCACCACCGCGGTGCCGGGCACGCCGGCGGTGCCGAAGCTGCCGAGCACCGAGGCGATCATCACCACGAAATACTGGTCGTAGCTCAGCGGATGGCCGCTGTATTGCGAAATGAACACCGCGCACAGCGCCGGGTAGATCGCGCCGCAACCGTCCATCTTGATGCTCGCGCCCAGCGGCACCGCGAACGATGCGTAATCCTTGTTGACGCCGAGGTTGTGGGTGACCGCTCGGATCGCCGCCGGCATCGCCGCAAAACTCGACGAGCTGACGAATGCGACCTGCATACCCGGCAGCGCGCCGCGGAAGAACTTCCACGGATTCAGCCCGTGCGCGAGCAGCAGGCCGCCGTAAACCACCACGATGTGCAGCGCGCAGGCGAGGTAGAGCGCGCCGACAAAACTCGCCAACGGCAGCAGCTTGCCGAAGCCGTAGGCACCGACCAGCGCGGCGATCAGGCCGAAGGTACCGAGCGGGGTGACCTCGAGGACGAAGCGGGTGATCTGGATCATCACCTCGCTGGCCTCGCCGGCGAGCTTGCGCGCGGTGGCAACGCGTTCACCGAGCTTGACCAGCGCAAAACCGATCAGCCCAGCGAAGAAGATCACCGGCAGGATCGAGCCTCTGCCGGCGGCGAGCACGGTGTCGCCGGCCTTGTTGACGGTGGTGCCGATGCCGGCAAGCGCATAAAAGGGATTGGACGGCACCACGTCGAGCAGCACCTGGATCGGACTCGGCACGTCCTTCGGACGGTAGTCGGCATCGACCTGCAACGCGGTTACGCCAACGCCGGGCTGCAACAGGGTGCCGACCGCAAGGCCGACGCCGACCGCCAGCACCGCCGTCGCCGCAAACCACAGAAAGGTGCGTCCGCCCAGCGCCGCCAGCGACTTCTGCCCGTGCAGCGACGACACCGCGTGGATCACCGCGAAGAACACCAGCGGGATCGCGATCATCTTGATCAGGGTGACGTAGAGATCGCCGAGCGGACCGAACCAGACCTCCGCCGCCGGCCCCAACGCCCAGCCAGCGAACGCGCCCAGCACGAAACCGGCCGCGACGCGCTGCCAAAACGGAATCTTCAACCAGGCCGAGACCAGCTTCATGGTGTCTGTGGCCGCATCGGGAAATGCGCCGACCATAGCGCAGCGACGGCAAACCTGCAGCGTCGTCGCAGCGATACTGCGCCCGTGGCCGTGGCAGCGTCATCCTCGCGCGGCATAATCGCCAGCCGCGCCCCACCGAGCCGCCGCATGCGCCACGCCCTCCTCGCCTGTCTGATCTCCGCGCTCGCCGGCTGCGCCGGCAACGTCCGCGACACCCCGCCCGCTTCCGCCAACGCCGCAGCGCCGGTGATCGACGTGCCGCCGGTCGCGCATCCCGACGGCGAAACCGCCGCGTGGTGGTACCGCAGCGGGGCCGCACGCGCCGCCGCCAACGGCGCGATGCGCGGCCGCGCGAAGAACGTGATCCTGTTTCTCGGCGACGGCATGAGCCTGACCACGGTCGCTGCCGCACGCATCCTCGATGGCCAGCGCAAGGGCGGGCCGGGCGAAAACAACCAGCTGTCGTGGGAACGCTTTCCGGCAACCGCCTTCAGCAAGACCTACAACACCGATCAGCAAACCCCGGACTCCGCCGGCACGATGACCGCGATCGCCGCCGGCGTGAAGACCCGCGCCGGCGTGATCGGCATGGATGCCAGCGGCAAGCGCGGCGACTGCGCGACCGGCCTGCAGCACACGCTGCTGAGCTGGCTATCGCTGGCCGACAGCGCCGGCCTAGCCACCGGCGTGGTCACCACCACACGCCTCACCCATGCAACCCCGGCGGCGACCTATGCGCATTCGCCCGAACGCAACTGGGAAAACGACGCCGATCTGCCGGCCAGCGCCACCGCGCAAGGCTGCCGCGACATCGCCCAGCAGCTGATGACGCCGCGTTTCGGCCGCGGCCCGGTGGTCGCGCTCGGCGGCGGCCGTGGCGCGTTCAGCACCGTGGAGCAGCGCGACCCGGAAAACGACGGCAGCGTCGGCCAGCGCCTCGACGGCCGCACGCTGATCGACGAATGGCAGGCCGCGCATCCCGGCGGCCGCTACGTGTGGAATGCCACGCAGCTCGCTGCCGCCAGCGACGCGCCGGCGCTGCTCGGCTTGTTCGCGTACGACCACATGCAGTACGACAGTGACCGGGCAACCGACATCGGCGGCGAACCCAGCCTCGCCGACATGACCCGCGCCGCGATCGGCACGCTGTCGCGCCAACCCGACGGCTACGTGCTGATGATCGAAGGCGGCCGCATCGACCACGCCAGCCATGCCGGCAATGCCTACCGCGCACTGAGCGACACGATCGCGTTTTCCGAGGCCGTGCAGGCCGCCGTCGATGCCACGTCCGCCGACGACACCCTGATCGTCGTCACCGCCGACCATTCGCACACGCTGAGCTTTGTCGGCTATCCGCAGCGCGGCAATCCGATCCTCGGCAAGGTGCGCGGCAGCAGCGGCGAGGACGGCACACCCGGCGACTACGCACGCGACGCCACCGGCCAGACCTACACCACGCTCAGCTACAGCAACGGTCCCGGCTATGCGGGCGCCAGCAACCAGCAACCGGCCGGCGCCAAGCGCCACGAGCACATGGCCAGCGATTTCGAGCCCACCGTCGGCCGCCCCAATCTCGAAAACATCGACACCCAGGATGCGGACTATCTGCAGGAAGCGCTGGTGCCGCTGAGGGCCGAAACCCACGGCGGCGACGACGTCGGCATCTGGGCGCGCGGCCCCGGCAGCGACGCGCTGCGCGGCACGCTCGAGCAGAACGTGATCTACCACGTCATCGTCCAGGCCACGCCGGCGCTGCGCGCACGCCTGTGCCAGGCCGGCACCTGCCGCAGCGACGGCGTGCCGGTGGAGCTGCCGAAGGTGGCGGATTTCGAGAAGCGCTGAATGATGGCTGCAACCCGACAACGGCAAACACACCGCATCGCCGACGCCCGCGCAGGAACCGCGAGCGGTCGATCAGAACGGCTTGGCCAGCGCCAGATAGATCACCGCGAGCAGCAGCAACACCGGCAACTCGTTGAACCAGCGCAGCGTCTGCGGCGCTGGCAGCGGCTTGCCCGCGGCGACGCCTTTCAGCCAGCGGCCGCTGACGATGTAATACCCGAGCAGCACAACAACCAACGCCAGCTTGGCGTCGATCCAGTGCCGGCCGGCGGCCGGGTCGGGCAGCGTCGCCGGCAGCGCCAGATGGCCGAACCACAGCGCCAGCCCCAACAACAGCGCCAGCCCAAACATCGCATGGCCGAATGTGTACAGCCGCCGCCCCATCAGCAACAACCGCTCGCGCACCGGCGCGACGTCGCCGGCCTCGGCGAGGTTGACGAGGATCCGCGGCAGATAGAACACCGCCGCCATCCAAGCGATGGCAAACAGCAGATGCAGGGACTTGATGGACAGGTAGAAGTTCATGCAGGCGGCTCCGTCGTTTTGCCAAAGCATCGCATGCCCTCAGCGACGTGTTGCAGATCGGCATCGACACCGCCGACATTTCGGGCCGACAGCGCGCAGGCTGCGATGACCACGCGCTATCGTGACCGCATGACAAAAATCTACGACGCCGCCTATTTCCAGCGCTGGTACCGCCGTGGTGCGGTCGCCGACACGCGCCGCCTCGCGCGTAAGGTGGCGCTCGCCGTGGCGACCGCCGAATACCATCTGGAGCGTCCGCTGCGCAGCGTGCTCGATATCGGCTGCGGCGAAGGTGCCTGGCGCGCGCCGCTGCGCAAACTGCGGCCCGACGTGCGCTATCTCGGCTTCGACAGCAGCGAGTACGCGGTCGCGCGTTACGGCCGCCGCCGCACGATCCACCACGCGCGCTTCGCGGACTTCGCGCTGCTGCGGCCGTGCCCGCCGGTCGACCTGCTGGTGTGCAGCGACGTGCTGCACTACCTCGCCGCGCGCGAACTCGATCGCGGCCTGCCGGGGCTGGCCGAGCTCTGCGACGGCGTCGCGTTCATCGAAGCCTTTACCCGCGAGGACGCCGCCGACGGCGACGAGGACGGTTTCCAGAACCGGCCGGCGGCGTTCTACCGCAAACGCCTTGCCGGCGTCGGCTTCCGCCATATCGGCTCGCACTGTTGGCTGGCGCCCAGCCGCATCGAACAAGCCGCCGCGCTCGAACTCTGTGGATAAGCTTCAGCCGCTGTGAACGCCTACCAGGTTCGGCAGGCAGATGTGCCCACAAAGCCCGCATCGGCCGCACGACAGCTGCGCCTGCCCACCGGTTCATCCCCGCGTTCGCGCCTTCCGCTATGCTGCGTCGCAGCAACCACGGAGTGACGCGCAATGTTGTACCAACTGCACGAGCTCGGCCGCGCCTGGATGGCACCGTTTACTTACTGGGCCGATGCCAATTCGCGGGTGTTTTCAGCCTCCGATAGCTGGCTGTCGATGCTGCCCGGCGCTGCGCGCATCGCCGCGGGCAACGCGTTGATGTACCGCATCGGCAAGGATTACGAAAAACCCGCGTTCGGCATCCACGCCGTGCAGGTCGACGGCCACGACGTGCCGGTGATCGAAAAAGCGATCGTCGACAAACCCTTCTGCCGGTTGCTGCGCTTCAAGCGTTACACCGACGACCTCAGCAATATCAAGGACATGAAGAACGACCCCAGCGTGCTGGTCGTCGCACCCTTGTCCGGCCACCACGCGACCCTGCTGCGCGACACCGTGCGCACCCTGCTGCCCGACCACAAGGTCTATGTCACCGACTGGATCGACGCGCGCATGGTCGACAAGGCGCAGGGCGAGTTTTCGCTCGACGACTACGTCGCCTATATCGAGGAGTTCATCCGCACCATCGGTACCGACGACCTGCACGTGATGAGCGTGTGCCAACCGACCGTGCCGGTGCTCGCCGCGGTGGCGCTGATGGCCGCGCGCGGCGAAGCCGCGCCGCGCTCGCTGGTGATGATGGGCGGCCCGATCGACCCGCGCGAATCGCCGACCGCGGTCAATACCCTGGCCACCGACAAGCCGCTGTCGTGGTTCGAGAACAACGTCATCCACACCGTGCCCGGCAACTATCCCGGCCGCGGTCGCCGCGTGTATCCGGGCTTTCTGCAGCACGCCGGCTTCATGGCGATGAACCCCGAACGCCATCTGCAGTCGCACCGCGACTTCTACGAGGACCTGATCAAGGGCGACCTCGACGACGCGCAATCGCACCGGCGCTTCTACGACGAATACAACGCCGTGCTCGACATGCCGGCCGACTACTACCTCGACACCATCCGCGTGGTGTTCCAGGAGCACCTGCTGCCGAAAGGCCAGTGGCACGTCAACGGCGAGCGCGTCACGCCGTCGGCGATCACCGGCACCGCATTGATGACCATCGAGGGCGAGCTTGACGACATCTCAGGCGCCGGCCAGACCCGCGCCGCGCACAAATTGTGCACCGGCATCGACGCCGCCGACCGCGAGCACTACACCGTGCCCGGTGCCGGCCACTACGGCATCTTCAGCGGCCGCCGCTGGCGCGAGCAGGTCTACCCGAAGGTGCGCGAGTTCATTGCGGCGCATCAGGCGACGGCGAAGGCCGGCAACGTCACGCCGATCACGCGCGAGGCGCGGCGCACGTAGTTTCTCCGATCTCTGCCGGTTACGACGCGCTTTGTGCTTCGCGCGCGCTTCGCGATGCCCGCTGGCCTACACTTCCGGCATCGCCTGCTGCCGGAATTGCCGATGCGCCCCGCCCTGCTCGCTTTGATCCTCGCCGCATCGATTGCCGGCCCGGTGTGTGCACAGACGCCGCCACCGGCATCCACGGATACCGCAAAACCAGCCTCCGCCACTCTGCCGCCGAAAGCGAAAACCACCCAGCAACTGCTCGACGCCTCGCAGCCGTCGGACTGGCGCACGCTCGACGCCGACAACACCCTCTACCTCGAACTCGATAGCGGCCGCGTGATCATCGAGCTGGCGCCGGACTTCGCGCCCGCGCACGTCGCCAACATCCGCGCGCTGGCCAAAGGCGGCTACTGGAACGGCCTCAGCATCAACCGCTCGCAGGACAATTTCGTCGTGCAGTGGGGCGACCCGGCCGAGGACAAGCAGCCGCGTCGGCCACTCGGCAAGGCGGCCGGACATCTGCCGGCCGAGTTCGACCGCCCGAGCGCCGGCATCGCATTCCATCCGCTGCCAGACCGCGACGGCTGGGCCGCGCAGGTCGGCTTCGCCGGCGGCTTTGCGGCCGCGCGCGATGCCGCCGACGACCGCACCTGGCTGGCGCACTGCTACGGCAGCGTCGGTGCCGGGCGCGACGTGGCGGCGGATTCGAGCAACGGCACCGAGCTCTACGTCGTCGACGGCCAGTCGCCGCGCCAGCTCGACCGCAACATCACCGTGGTCGGCCGCGTCGTGCAGGGCATGGAGCGGCTG
>JBOHYD010000415.1:0-3344 GCA_050737635.1 Luteimonas sp.
TGCCCGAACAGCGCCGCCTGCTGATCGCCGGCCACCCCGCAGATCGGCACCTCACTGCCGAAGAAATGCTGCGGCAGGGTGTGACCGTAAACCTCGCTGCACGTGCGTACCTCCGGCAGCATGGCCGCGGGCACGTCCAACATCTTCAGCAGATCCGGATCCCAGCGGCGCGCGTGGATGTCGTACATCAGCGTACGCGAGGCATTGGTGTAGTCGGTGATGTGGGTCTTGCCGCCGGTGAGGTTCCAAATCAGCCAGGTATCGATGGTGCCGAACAGCAACTCGCCGCGCTCGGCGCGCTCGCGCGCGCCCTCGACATGATCGAGGATCCACTGCACCTTGGTGCCGGAAAAATAGGCATCGATCACCAAACCCGTGCGTTCGCGCACCAGCGGCTCGCAACCGTCGGCCTTCAGCCGCTCGCAGATGGCGGTGGTCTGCCGCGATTGCCAGACGATGGCGTTGTGGATCGGCTGACCGCTGGCCTTGTCCCAGACCACGGTCGTCTCGCGTTGATTGGTGATGCCGATCCCGGCAACCTGGCGGGCGTCGATCTGCGCGTTGTTGATCGCCTCGGTCACGGTGACCAGCACGCTGGTGAGAATCTCGCGCGGATTGTGCTCGACCCAGCCGGGCTGGGGGAAGATTTGCCCGAACTCGCGCTGCGCCATGCTCACCACCTGGCCGTCGCGATCGAACACGATGGCTCGCGAGCTGGTGGTGCCCTGATCGATCGCCAGAATATAGTTCTTGTCCAAGCGTGCTCCTCAGCCGAATACGGCGCGAAAGATCAAGGCCCCGAGCAGACCGCCGACCAACGATCCTAGCACCGGAATTGGCGCATAGCCCCAGTCCGAATCGCGTTTGCCCGGAATCGGCAGCAGCGCATGCGCGATGCGCGGCGCCAGATCGCGCGCGGGATTGATGGCGTAACCGGTGGTCCCGCCCAGCGACAGGCCGATCACCGTCACCAGCAGCGCCACGGCCAATGGACCGAGCCCGGCGACCATCGTCTGGGTGCCGATCGCCAACACGCCGAACACCAGCACAAACGTGCCGATGACCTCGCTCAGAAAATTTGCCGGTAACGAGCGCACCGCCGGGCTGGTGCAGAAGATCGCGCGCTTGGCGTCGGCGTCGGTGGTGCCACGCCAATGCGGCAGGTAGTGCAGATACACCAGCACCGCGCCGCAGAACGCACCGAGCATCTGCGCCAGCACATAGCCCGGCACCAGCGTCCAGCTAAACTTGCCGATCGCGGCCAATGCGACAGTGATCGCCGGGTTCATATGCGCCCCACTAGCGCTGGCGACATAGATGCCGATCAGCACGGCCAGGCCCCAAGCCAGGGTGATCACCAGCCAGCCGCCGTCCTTGGCCTTGGAGTCTTTCAACAGCACCCCGGCGACCACGCCGTTGCCGAGCAGGATCATCGTCATCGTGCCGAGGAACTCGCTGAGATAAACCGACATAGGGAGGTTCCTGTTGCTGGGTTGCTACGAGTGATCCGCGCGCTTATCGGCCGTGTTGGCTCATTCACCGGCCCGCGCATCGACGGCTGTGCATGATGCCTGATCGAGCGGGTGCCGTGCAGTGGCCTTGCCGGGTTCCTCTGTGCCTGCGGCCTGCACGGCCGGCTGGGCGGCGAGATAGGCATCCAAGCGCTGCGCGGCTTCGCGATCGATGCGCAAGCCGAGCTTGGAGCGACGCCAAAGGATGTCCGCTGCGCTGCGCGCCCATTCCGCGCGGATCAGATAATCCACCTCGGCGCGATACAGATCGGCACCGAAGTGCTCGCCGAGATCGTCCATACCCCGTGCCGCGCCGAGAACCGTGCGCGCGGCGGTACCGTAGGCATGCGCCAGACGCTGCGTGAACGCCGGCGGCAGCCAAGGATAATCGGCGCGCAAGCCACCCAGGAACTTGTCGAAATCGGCATCGGCGAACTCACCGCCCGGCAGTGGGGCAGCACGTCCCGTCCACGCCGGCGAGCGATTACCGAGCAGTGGCGCCAGCCGGTCCACCGCCTCTTCGGCCAGCTTGCGGTAGGTGGTGAGCTTGCCGCCGAACACGTTGAGCAACGGTGCCCCACCGTCATGGTCCAACTCCAACCGATAGTCGCGTGACAATGCGGCAGCCTCGTCGTCGCCGTCATCGCCGAGCAATGGCCGTACCCCACTGTAGGCCCAGACCACATCCGTCGACACGATCGTCTTGGCGAAATAGCGATTGACCGCGGTGCACAAATACTCGATCTCGTCGCTATCGATGCACGCCACGGCGGGATCGTCATGAAAGCGGACATCGGTGGTGCCAATCAGGGTGAAGTCGTTTTCATAAGGGATCGCGAACACGATCCGGCGATCGGGCTGCTGAAAAATATAGGCGTAGTCATGGTCGAACAGCTTCCGAACCACGAGATGGCTGCCCTTGACCAGCCGCAGCGCATGAGAAGGTCGCACACCGGCCACTTCCTCGAGGAAACGCGTCCCCCACGGCCCGGTCGCATTCACCAGCGCCCGCGCCTGCAGCGTGCGGAGATCGCCGTTGGCCAAGCGCAACCGTACGTCCCAGCCAGTGCCCGTCCGTCGCGCCTGCTCACAACGGGTTCGGGTCAGCACACACGCACCGCGCCGCTCCGCATCGATCGCATTGAGCACCACCAAACGGGTGTCCTGCACACGCGCATCGGAATACACGAAACCCTTACCGAATCCGGCGCGCAGCGGCCGTCCGACCGTGTGCGTAGTCAGATCGACGGCATGCGACCTGGGCAAGCTGGGGCGGACGCGTCCCAGCCGATCGTAGAGAAACAAGCCGAACCGGATCATCCATTCCGGCCGCAGATACGGCTGATGCGGCAACACGAATTGCAGCGGCGTAATGATGTGCGGCGCCGCCTTCAGCAGCACCTCGCGTTCGGCCAACGACTTGCCGACCAGCGCAAACCGATACTGCTCCAGGTAGCGCAGCCCCCCGTGGATCAGCTTGGTGCTGGCTCCGGACGTGTGCGCGGCGAGATCGTCTTGCTCGCACAGCCATACTTTGAGACCGCGTCCGGCCGCATCGCGCGCAATGCTCGCGCCATTGACCCCGCCGCCGACCACCAACATGTCCACACGCTCGGTCATCGCCGCATCTACCTCCGCCTGAGCTGCTCGCCCAATCATGACGCATCCGTCGGGATGTCTACGCAAACTTGCGAGAGCGAATCCGGATCGTGTTGTTCAGTCCCCGATGACGCTAATTCCAATTAGCTTTCAAGTTGAGCCTAATTGTTGCAATCTCTCGAGCAGAATCGATTTTGGGAGCTACGCACATGGCAAGGCCTCGGCGAGTGGATA
>JBOHYD010000416.1:0-1852 GCA_050737635.1 Luteimonas sp.
CCAAGGGCTGCATGACTTAAACCAAACAGCCTCCACGAAATCCGGGGCGGTTCAAACCCCGTTGACAAGCATGTTGCACCGCCGGTGCAGAGCAGGGCAGGGTATATCGAGGCGGCGCTTGCGCGACTCTTTTCAGGTTCTGATCGCGAGAACCCGGATCGTTACTCCACAGTACGAGCCACTGGCAGCGCTTGACCCCGGATCAGGTCCGGGGCAGGCTCTGACGGTCTGAGCTTCACGATGATCGTCATGTTTGGAGACTCGCTGCCGAGAATCTTAACCAACTACCAAATGCCACCGAGGCTGCCGTGCAAGATCTCAATGATCTCTACTACTTCGCCATGGTCGTCGACCATGGCGGATTTGCCGCGGCCGAACGTGCGTTAGGCATTCCAAAATCGCGCTTGAGCCGCCGCATCAGCCAGCTCGAAGCCGAACTCGGGGTGCGCCTGCTGCAACGTTCGACGCGGCGCTTTGCGGTCACCGACGTCGGCCAGAGCGTGCACCGCCATGCACAGTCGATGCTCGCCGAGGCCGCTGCCGCACGCGAGGTCGTCGACCGTCTCAGTGCCGAACCGCGTGGCGTGGTCCGCGCAAGTATTCCGGTGAGCCTCGCGCAGCACCAGATGCCACTGCTGCTGCCGGAATTTCTTGCGAAATATCCGCAGGTGCGCGTGCAGCTGTATATCAGCAACCGTCGCGTCGACGTGATCAATGAAGGCTTGGACGTCGCGATCCGCGTGCGCTCCAAGCTTGTCGACGACGGCAGCCTGGTGATGCGCAGCTTCGGGCAAATTCAGGAGTTGCTGGTCGCTAGTCCGAAATATCTCGATCGTGCCGGTCGTCCGACCGAACCCGAACAGCTGAACGATCACGTCACGCTGACGATGAGCGAAGATGACAACAAGCAGCGCTGGGAACTGCAAGGCGAGGGCGGCGAGCTGCGTCGGGTCGATCTCAAGCCACGCGTGTCGGGCTTCGATTTTCCGATGCTGATGGCACTCGCCAAGCAGGGCCTCGGCGTGACGATGCTGCCCGAAACCCTATGTGCCGACGCCGTGCGCAGCGGCGAGCTCGAGGTCGTGCTGCCCGCGTGGCGGCTGCCGCAGGGCATCGCGCATCTGGTGTTTGCATCGCGACGCGGACTGCTGCCGGCGGTGCGCGTGTTCATCGACTTCCTCGCCGAAAAACTGCCGCCGCTGATCGAAGCCTCGCGGCTGGATTGCCAGAAGCACACCGCGGCCAGCTTCGCTGCCAGCAACGCCGGGAACCTTGCCGACGCAAAGCGCGAAAAAACGCTCGCGCATGCGACAATTCTCTGAGCAATAGTCAGCAACAACGGAAAGGTGGCCGAGTGGTTTAAGGCAGCGGTCTTGAAAACCGCCGTGATAGAGATATCACCGTGGGTTCGAATCCCACCCTTTCCGCCAGATCGTTGGACCAGCGTGAGAGTTCTCCGGTTCTGCCGGAGAGGCAGCAGACGCTTGACCTTTCCGGAAGTCCACCATCCCAGAGACTTCCAAGACTTGATCCCTTGCACAAAAACCACTACAACTTCGCAATCTTGGTACTTATAGAGACCGTTGCGAGGGAAGAATCCTAGAATTTACGGGATTTTTACAGGATTTTGGCTAACGACCCGTTGCTTCGCGCTGAAAGCCCAAAGTGTTGCGCCATCAGACAAGGGCAGCGCAACACCCATTGCTTCTCCAGGGAATCCTTTGTCCTGCAGGTGTTGCGTTACAAAACTGGAGCCGTAACCCGGATGCGCTAAGAGGTAAGGAAAGGGTTCACCCCCGTTATCACGGACACTTACGAGAAGGCCGATTGAGGCCCTGAGGAGTGTTCATGT
>JBOHYD010000417.1:0-1652 GCA_050737635.1 Luteimonas sp.
TCTTGCGGTGTCTTGAACTCCACCGTCAGCTGATCCAAAGTCTCTTTGCTCAATGCCATGTCGCTGCTCCTCGCGGCCAAGGCCGCATCTTCTCAAAGGGCAGTTACACAGTTCAATTTACAGACCCACTGCTACCAAATGGCACCCTCGCAGCCATAAAAAACCCCGGCCTTGCGGGGCCGGGGCGGATCGCGACGTCTAGGGAGAGCGCGCACACCGTCGCGAAACTGCTGCGTCGTCGCGGCGTTGAGCCGCTGTCGCGGTTACCAGCTAAAGCGCGGGCCGACAAACCACTCGGTGCCGCCGTCGGCGATCTTGACCTCGCCGCTGATGCCCCAGCTGGGGTTGAACTTCACCTGCGCGCCGACGCGGCCGTAGAAGTCGTCGGCATCGTTGCCGAAGTCTTCGTAGCCGGCAAAGGCATAGCCCTCGAATTTGTCGGTGAACGCGCTGCGCACACCGACCTCGGCGCTGTAACCGTCGTCGTCGTCGTTGATGTTGAAACGCCGCCCGAGGACGGTGATGTCGTCGACCTCGTACTTCTCGTAGGCCACGCGTGCGACTAAGTCGGTGTTGCCGGCGATCTCCAGGTTGTAGCCAACGCCCGCGCGCCACTGGTTGACGTCGGTCTCGACACGGCTGCCGAGCAAGCGGAACTCGTCGGATTCCTGAGCGCTAAAGCCGCCGAAGAGGTGAAAGTTGGGGGAAATCGCGAACGAAGCGTTGACGCCGACGCCATCGGCATCGATGTCACCGTTGTCGTTGTCGAGATTGGTGGCGACGTAACCGCCCTCGACGTAGTTGTAATTCAGGCCTTCGGCCGCGGATGCCGCGAACGGCATGGCCGCCGCCAGGGTCAGGGCGAGCAGGGAACGAGTCATCGGGAGCCTCTTCATTTTTTTGTTGTGCTTTCGGGGGGATAAGGCCGGCCCAGGCGGTAGGGAGGGGAGAGAGCCGTCGGGGAAACGGATCGCCGCCTGGACCGGTGCAGGCATTCTGTGCAACAGCCTGCAACCAGGCCTGAATTATGTACCGATGGGTTCAGGAGCTTTTCAGGGCACGTCGGGTCAGGATCCACCCGCGAAACCGCACTGCCGCCATGCCTCGTACACCACCACGGCCACCGCGTTGGACAGGTTGAGGCTGCGGTTGTCGGGGCGCATCGGCAGGCGCAGGCGACGGTCGTTGGGCAATGCGTCGAGCACCTCGGCGGGCAGGCCGCGGGTTTCCGGGCCAAACAGGAACGCATCGCCTTGCGCATAGCGCGGCGCGTCGATGCGCACCGCGTTGCGGGTGCTGAGCGCAAACAGTCGTGGCGGCGCGATCGCGGCCAGTGCGGCGTCGAGCGAGTCGTGCACCTGGATCTGCGCGTACTCGTGATAATCGAGGCCGGCGCGTTTGAGCTGGCGGTCGTCGAGATCGAAACCCAACGGCGCGATCAAGTGCAGCCGTGCGCCGGTGTTGGCGCACAACCGGATCACGTTGCCGGTGTTGGGCGGGATCTCGGGCTGGTAGAGGAGGACGTCGAACATCCGCGCATGATGCCGGGCGGACGGTGGGCTGCGCATCCTGCCGATACCGCCACCTAGTGCCCGGCGAAGCAACATGACCCATCCGGATGTCGTAGGAGCGCCCCATGGGCGCGATGGGCG
>JBOHYD010000418.1:0-5781 GCA_050737635.1 Luteimonas sp.
GTTCCGCGACGACTGGCGGATCGCAGCCGACATCGCGCTGACGTTCTGGCAGCAGGCGGCCGACGACGGCGCGATCGCCAGCGACGTCCGCATGATTGCCGAACGCGCCCACGCCGCGCTCGGCACGCGATCGCGCGGGCAGCGCTGAAGGCCAACGCATGAGCGTCACTTGCGCGCGGAAAAGATCGGCGTCAGATAGTCCGGGGTGCCGGCGACACGTTCGAGATGCGGATAGCGCAGGCCGTCGTGGTAGTCGATGTTGATCGTGCGGTAGCGGTCGAAGTCCTTGACTATCAGCTTGATCGGCGTCTTGCTGCCCTGGGCGGCCTTGATCGCATCGGACAGGTTGTCGGCGCTGTAGTCGCGATCGTCGACGGCGAGCAGGGTCATGCCGGCACCGATGCCGGCGTTGAACGCCGGGCTGTCCCAGCGCACGTCGTTGAAGCTGCCGCCCTTGCCGACGCTGAAGCCGAGCGAGTAGATGAAATCATCGCCGCCGCGCGGGCCTTTGGCGGCTTTGGCGGCGGCGTTGGGCGTATCGGTGTACACCAGTGTCCAGCCACTGGCGGCGAGGCCGCCGATCAGCGGACTTGCGCCGTCGAGCCGTGCGCGCAGGAATCCCGCCCAGTCGTCCTCGACCACGCCATTGAGCGCGGCGATCACGTCGTCGAAGGTGTAGGGCTTGGCCACCCAACGGCCGTCGTCGATGCCGAAGAACGCACGCGCGACATCGTCGAGCGATTTCCTGCCGCCGGTCTTCGCACGGATGCGCGTGTCGACATCGAGCCAGATCATCTCCGCGCCCGAGTAGTAGTCCTCGCTAAGCTGCCAGCCGCGATAGGCTTTGGGTCGGCGCTGCGCGATCACCGGATCGTTGGTGGTGTCCTGAAGGCTGCGCCAGCCCAAGCCCGGACGGTTTTCGTCGTAGGTGGCGGCCACCAGCGCCAACGCGTCGCGCGAGGCGTCGAGCGACCGCAGTCCGGCGCGCGCGGTCAGCACGTTGCCCCAGTACTCGGTCTGGCCTTCGTAGACCCACAGCAGGTCGTCGACCATCGGCACGTTGAAGCTCGGCGTCGCGAGTCCGGCCGGGCGCCGAAACTTGCCGTTCCAGGAGTGCGCGTACTCGTGGGCGAGCAGGTCGCTACTGCCGAGATTGGCGTCCCAGCCGGTGAAGTAGTCGGTGTCGAGGCCGTTCTCGCTGGAGCGGTGATGCTCGAGGCCATTGCCGGCCATCTGTTTGGACAGCGAAAACAGAAAATCATAGTGATCGTAGTGCAGCGAACCGAACAGCTTGCCGGTCTGCTGCACCAGCCGACGGTGCTGCTCGAGGTGCTCGGGTTTGGCATCGAGATCGCGCGGGTTGTCGGCGATCACATTCAGGCGCACCGGCACCTTGGTACCGGGTGCGAGGTCGATGACCTTGCTGTATTTGCCGGCGTACACCGGCGAATCAACCAAGGTGTCGAAATCGACATCGGCATAGCGCACGGTGTCGCCGTCGCGGCGCGCGCCGTCGAGCGCGGTAAACGCCTGCCAGCCCGTCGGCAGTTTCAGCGTCGGCGCAAACCTGATCTTGCTCGCAGCATGGCCGGCCGGATACAGCGCGAGCATATTCCACTGCAGGTTGAACATCGCCGGGGTCATCACCACACGGCCCTGTACGGGGTCGGTCGGCGACAGGTATTGCGAATCCACCGCGATCGCGGTCGCGCCCGGCGGCACATCGACGGTGAACGCAAACACGTCGAGCGGATCGCGTTTCCATTGCAAGCGCTGGCCGCCGGCGTTGCCGCCGCTCGCAGTGATGACCAGTCCGGCAAATTTCTCGACCGCGCCGTAGCCGGCGTGACGGCCGGGCAACCACTGCGGATACAGCAATGTCAGTGGACCGGGCTGTTGCACCGGAATGCGCTGCTTGGCGCGGAACACGCGGTGCTGCAGGTCGGTAGCGTCGACGTCGAGGGCGATCGTGCCCGGATACGCGGTGTCGGCGGGCATCGCATAGCGCTGCGCTAGCGCGGCAGGCGCGAGAGCCACGCCGATCGCCAGCAGCGACGCGGCGAACACGCAGATCGAAGGGCCAACGGTTGAGCGAGACATGCAGGGCATCTGTGACCGGGCGATACCCTATCGTAGTCAAACCCGCGGTGTTCGCCTCGGCTATTGGTCATGGCCGGGCGTCATCATGCGCAGGCCGCCGTCTGCGTGCGTCGGCGGACGCCTGCCCCGGACGTGATCCGGAGCAGAGCGCACAAAGCACTCGAAGAACCGCGTCGTGCTTCGCCCTAGAATGCGATCTGGTTCGCCGTGTAGTTGCCGTGGGCTACCAAAAGCAGATTCTCAGCAGTATCTCTGACTTCGGTCTCAAACGCCCCGGCCAGGGTGCCGGCAAGCGTGTCTAGCACCAACGACAGACGCACCGTATCGCTACCGACGATAGCTGCAGTCTCCGCGCTTTGCAGTATGAACCGGAATAACACTTCGTAGGTATTCAAACCTTGTTGCCGCCACACGCCATGCCCGGTGGTCTCGAGCAGGCTTCCAAGCGGCGTATCGTGGACGGAGTAACGGCGAGATTCGATGACGGTATGGTCGGCATGGAACGAAATCAGGTCACCGAAGCTGCCTAGCGGCGGGTCGATGAGTACGGCGGTGCCAAACCATGAACCTACAATCGGATTTGCGCCCAGCAAGCTGGCGCTAGCCCGTACCTGCGCCGGTGCGGTGCCCGCCACGATTGCCGAGCCTATGCCCACGCCTGCGGTAAGCAGTTGACGTCTTTTCATGCGGTTGTACCTTGGTTAGTTAACGGAATAGTGGTCGAAGCTGAAATCGCGACAACAGTGCGCTCTCTGCTGCCATCCGTGGTAGGCACGATGAGTTCCGCACCCTATCGAGGGTTCGCGGGGTCTGTCAACCAAACTGCGAAATATCATGCCGATAGGCACCGGTCACGACGAGCGGCAACCCGACGTCACAGCCGTCCACCAACAGATGGCGCTTGCTTGCGTTTTTTCCCGATCGGTCGGATCGAAGCCGACCGTTGCGTGTCCACACCAGACAGCGGTTGTTGGCCGGCATCGCGACACGGTCTTGCAGCTGCAGGCCGAGGTTGCGTGCCAGCGCATCGACCGCCTCGACATCGCGCAGGCCCATGCGCGGATCGCGCGCGCTCAGCGATGCATCGAATGCCCGGTTGCTGTCGCTGTCGAAGCGGCCGTCATCGTTGAACGGGCCATACACGACCAGCGTCGCGTCGTCGGTGAGAATGTTGTCGAGGCCGGCAAATAACGCCTCGACATCGCTCCAGCCCATGATGTGCAGCGTGTTGGCGCTGAAGACGGCGTCGTAGCGTCCATCGTGCCTGTCCGCGCGTGGCCACGGCCGCTGCGACACGTCGAGTTCGAGCGGCGGTGGGGTATTGGCCAGCGCGGCGGCGTCCAGCCATGACTGCATGCCCGGCAGGTGCTCGGCGCGATCCGAGCATTGCCAGCGCAGCCACGGCATCGCCGTGGCAAAGTGCACGGCGTGCTGGCCGGTGCCGCTGCCGATCTCCAGCACCTGCGCGCAGCTTGCGAAACGCACGCGCAACACCTCGAGGATCGGATCGCGGTTGCGCTCGCAGGCCGGCGAGAATGGTTGGTTCGATGGCATCGCGTGCAGCGCCATCTCAGCCGAGCGCACGCACGTAGATCGACTTGCTGCCGCCACTCGCGCCGCCGCGCTCCTCGATCGCGAAATGCGTCGGGTGCGCGCGCAGCAGGTCGCTGAGTTTGCGGTGGCCGTACAGGCGCGGGTCGAAGTCCGGACGGACCTTGGTCAGGTAGCTGCCGGTCGCGCCGAGGTGCGCCCAGCCCTGCTCGTCGGAGGCTTCTTCGATCGCGCGTCGCAGCAGTTCCAGCGGCAGCGCCGGCGGATTCGGCTTGGCGGTTGTCGCAGCGACAGTCTTCATCGCCGGGCCTGCGTTTTGCGGCGGCGTGGCCGCCTGTGGTTTGGTCGCCGTCTTCTTTGCAGGCCTCGCCGGCTTCTGTGCAGTTGGCGCGGACACCGCCGATCCGCTTTCCGCGCGCAGTACTTCGGTGTAGATGAACTTGTCGCAGGCCTGCACAAACGCATCCGGCGTCTTGCGCTCGCCGAAACCGTACACGGTCAGGCCCTCCTCGCGCATGCGCTGCGCCAATCGGGTGAAATCGCTGTCGCTGGACACTAGGCACATGCCGTCGAAGCGGCCGGTGTACATCAGGTCCATCGCATCGATGATCAGCGAGCTGTCGGTGGCGTTCTTGCCGCTGGTGTAGGCGAACTGCTGCACCGGGTTGATCGAGTGCTCCAGCAGCTTCTGCTTCCACTGCGTGGCGCGGGTGGAGGTGAAATCGCCGTAGATGCGCTTGACGCTGGCGATGCCGTATTTCGCCACTTCCGCGAGCAGGCCTTCGATCACCGACGGCTGTGCGTTGTCGGCGTCGATCAGCACCGCGAGGCGGCGTTGTTCGTCGTCGGCGTCGGATTTGTGTGCTTGTCTGAGTTTCATGGTGATGCCGGGGTTTGCTGAAGGTCGAGCACCGCGATTTTGCTTGTCATCTCGCCGGACACTTGCTCGTCATCCCGACACACGCCGGGAGCGATCCTGATCCTCGCAAGGATCCAACATCGATCCTGGCGCGCCGGGGTGACGGCTCAAAGACGATGGTGAAACCCGCGCGGACAGCGCCCAGCCTACGCCGCGCGCGCATGTCCGGCCGCGACGGCGTCCATGGCCACCGCTTCGGCCATCTTGATGCCATCCACGCCCGCGGACAGAATTCCGCCGGCATACCCGGCCCCTTCGCCGGCCGGGAACAGCCCGCGCGTATTGAGGCTGTGGCCGTCGGCGTTACGGGTGATGCGCAGCGGCGACGAGGTGCGCGTCTCGACGCCGGTGAGCAGCGCATCGTCCATCGCGAAGCCCTTGATCTGGCGGTCGAACGCCGGCAGCGCCTCGCGGATCGCGGCGATCGCGTAATCCGGCAACGCCGTCGACAGATCGCCGAGCCGCACCCCGGGCGTGTATGACGGCAGCACCGTGCCGAACTCGTGCGATGGCCGCTGCGCCAGAAAATCACCGACGCGCTGACCGGGCGCCTCGTATTGGCCGCCGCCGGCGGCAAACGCGCGCGCCTCCCAATGCCGTTGCAGGGCGATGCCGGCCAGCGGCCCGCCCTCGGCCGCGTACGGCAGAAAATCGGCCGGCGTGATGCCGACCACGATCGCCGCATTGGCATTGCGCTCGTTGCGCGAATACTGGCTCATGCCGTTGGTCACCACGCGTCCCGGCTCGCTCGCCGCCGCCACCACCGTGCCACCCGGACACATGCAAAAGCTGTACACCGAGCGGCCGTTGCGGCAGTGATGCACGAGTTTGTAATCGGCCGCACCCAGCAGTGGATGCCCGGCTTGCGCGCCGAAGCGCGCCATGTCGATCAGCGACTGCGGATGCTCGATGCGCAAGCCGATCGAGAACGGCTTGGCCTCCATGAACACGCCGCGATCGTGCAGCATCGCAAAGGTGTCGCGGGCGCTGTGGCCGAGCGCGATCACCACGTGGTCGGCGCGGATCTCCTCGCCACTGGCCAATCGCACGCCGCGCACCCGCCGCGTACCTGCGCGATCGGCGTCGATCAGCAGGTCGTCGACGCGGCTCGAAAACCGGAATTCGCCGCCGAGCGATTCGATCGTCGCACGCATGTGTTCGACCATCGCCACCAGCCGGAACGTGCCGATGTGCGGCTTGCTGACAAACAG
>JBOHYD010000419.1:0-6712 GCA_050737635.1 Luteimonas sp.
ATACTATGCCCCGGAGTTCGAGGAATACTGCATAAGTGAAGCCCAGTACCTTCCCGCGAGCCGAGATCGAACGCCATGCGTGACGTGTACGTTATCAAACCTATGTCAACCGGGCTTTGAGGAGCAATTTCGGCGTATACAATGCGGTGAGAATCCTAGCCTTACTGAGGGGTGCGCCTTTGATCCGGACGCGCTAAAGCCTCAGACACTTCTTTCTGGACTTTCCAAAGAACAGAAAGCGTTTGTTATCTCAAAAGTACCTAACCTTAGAATAATGGAGGATATATGAACACGGACATTTCCGCATTGCAGCTTGAAGCAAAAAAGCAATTAGCTCAAAAAACTGAGATTTTGTCTAAGCAGCAACTGGAAGCAAAGAAACAGCTTTCGCAAAAAACAGAACTTGTTTCTAAGCAACAGCTCGAAGCAAAAAAACAACTCTCTCAAAAAGCCGGTTTGGTATCGACACAGCAACTCGAAGCGAAGAAGCAACTTTCCCAGAAGGCTGGCCTCTTGGGCAAACAGCAACTTGATGCAAAGAAGCAACTGGCAAAACCCCCAAAGTAACCTAGGCCCAGTAAGGCGCTCCAGCCGCGTTCATGGCGCCGCTTCTTCTTTGTCATGAACGCGGCTGAGCTTAGCCGTTAGGCGCGCACCATACCTTCAGCCGAAGGATTCAAGCCGCCGTGCATCGGCGCAGCGCCCGCGCACCTGCGCTACGCCGGCGCATGGCCGCCGCCCCCGCTGCGCGGTGGCTTAATTCAAGCGTTAGAGCAAATTGCACTCTCGCAAGAAGACGGGGCACAGTCGCCGACTGAACTTCGATGCTAATCAAGTCAACCGATCGAGCACGTCCACCAGTTCGCCCGCCAACGGCGCGGTGAGCACATACGGCGTCCTGCCGGCGTCGAGCGCGAACTCCAGCGACGCGGCGTGCAGAAACAGCCGTTTCAGCCCGACCTGTTCGCGCAGGCGGCGGTTGACGGCGGCATCGCCGTACTTGTCGTCGCCGGCGACCGGATGGCCGATGTGCTGGGCGTGGACGCGGATTTGGTGGGTACGGCCGGTGTCGATGCGCACCTCGCAATACGACTGGCCGCCGCGCCGCTCGAGCACGCAAAAGTGGCTCAGCGACGGCTTGCCGGCGGCGTTGACTTGGACGTGGCGCTCGCCGCCCTGGCGCAGGCCGACGTGCAAGGCGGCGTCAACGCTCATCACCCCGTCGGGCATGCGCCCGGCGAGCAACGCCAGATAGAGCTTGCGCAGGCGGCCGGCGCGACGGCCGCCGGTCTGCTGGTCGCCCGTCTCGCGATCGCTACTTTCGCGCATCAGCGCCTGCAACTCGCTGAGCGCGGCGCGCTTCTTGGCGATGACCATCACTCCGGAGGTGTCGCGGTCGAGCCGGTGCACCAGTTCCATCGGCTGCCCAGGGCGCAGCGCGCGCAGGGTCTCGATGACGCCGAAGCTGATACCGCTGCCGCCGTGGCTGGCGATGCCGGATGGCTTGCTGATCGCGATCAGACGCGCATCCTCGAACACGATGCTGGCCTCCATCGCCGCCAGCAGCCCCCGTGCCGGAGTACCCGATTCGCTCGCCGGCCTCAGATGCACCGGCGGGATGCGCACCTCGTCGCCGCCCTCAAGGCGACTCTCGGGCTTGGCGCGGCCGCCGTTGATGCGCACCTGCCCACTGCGCACGATCTTGTAGATCAATGACTTGGGCGCGCCCTTGAGCTGGCCGAGCAGAAAATTGTCGAGCCGCTGGCCGGCGCGCTCAGCGTCCACCCGGACCATGCGGACCCCGCCGGTGGCCGCGGGCGGGCTGTCTGAATGAGTCATCCGTCCTCTTTGGTCTGATACACTCGCGATGCGAGATAAGGTTCTGATTTCGCAGGGAGTTGCCGCCGGATGCCCTAGGCTCCGGACAGCAAATGGCAAACCGGGCCGAAAGCCCGCCTCCCCGCGAATGGGTCCGCGCGACAGCACTGCCCACGGGGCCTTGATGTTATCAGCGACGCACCAGCAGGCCCTCGTCTTGCCAGCTGCCTCACGGCAACTGCGCTGAACATGTCCCGTGCGACGCGAGCGCCCTGCCCGATGGCAGCCGCCCACGGACGCCGGCCCGCACCACACCAGACAGAACAAGCGCTCCCGCGGTCCGCCGTGGTGTTGCAGCGCTGGATGTACAACCAGGCCGTCACTGCGCTTGCGCGGTGGGGCGGCTGGCAGACTCCAGGCAGTACGCCCCGGCGTTTTCGCGCGCCTGCTCCCCGAGCAGGATGAAGCGCACTTAAGGAAACGCACCATGAAACGCATGCTGATCAACGCAACGCAGGCCGAAGAGCTGCGCGTTGCCACCGTCGACGGACAGACGCTCTACGACATCGACATCGAGCAACCGTCGAAAGAGCAGAAAAAGTCCAACATCTACAAGGGTCGCATCACTCGGCTCGAACCCTCGCTCGAGGCCGCCTTCGTCGAATACGGCGGCGAGCGCCACGGCTTCCTGCCGATGAAGGAAATCTCCCGCGACTACTTCCAGTCCGGCATCGACCACAACAAGGCGACAATCAAGGAACTGCTGCGCGAAGGCCAGGAAGTGGTCGTGCAGATCGACAAGGACGAGCGCGGCAACAAAGGCGCCGCACTGACCACGTTCATCTCGCTGGCCGGCCGCTATATGGTGCTGATGCCCAACTCGCCGACCGCCGGCGGGGTGTCGCGGCGCATCGAAGGCGACGACCGCGCCGCGCTCAAGCAGGCGATGGACGTGCTCGCCATCCCCGACGACATGGGCGTGATCATCCGCACCGCCGGCGTCGGCCGCGATGCCGAAGAGCTGCAGTGGGACCTCGACTACCTGCTCAGCGTGTGGAAGGCGGTGGCCGACGCCGCGTTGTCCAAGCCCGCGCCATTTTTGATCTACCAGGAATCGCGGCTGATCATCCGCGCGCTGCGCGACTACATGCGTGCCGACATCGGCGAGATCCTGGTCGACACGCCGGAAATGTTTGCCGAGGCGCGCGAGTTCATCGAACAGGTGATGCCGCACAACCTGCGCAAGCTCAAGTATTACACCGACGACGTGCCGCTGTTCAACCGCTACCAGATCGAATCGCAGATCGAGAACGCCTACGAGCGCACCGTGCGGCTACCGTCCGGCGGCGCGCTGGTGATCGACCAGACCGAAGCGCTGACCGCGGTCGACGTCAATTCCGCGCGCGCCACCAAGGGCAGCGACATCGAGGAGACCGCGTTCAACACCAATATCGAGGCCTGCGACGAAGTCGCGCGCCAGCTGCGCCTGCGCGATCTCGGCGGTCTGGTGGTGATCGACTTCATCGACATGTCGTCGAGCAAACACCAGCGCGACGTCGAAACCCGCCTGCAACACGCGCTCAAGTTCGATCGCGCGCGCGTGCAGATCGGCCGCATCTCCAAGTTTGGCCTGATGGAAATGTCGCGCCAGCGGCTCAGCGCATCGCTCGGCGAATCCAGCCAGATCGTCTGTCCGCGCTGCGACGGCCACGGCCGCATGCGCAGCGTCGAGTCGCTGTCGCTGTCGATTATCCGCGTCGCCGAAGAGCATGCGATGAAGGACAACACCGGCCAGGTGCTGGTGCAGGCCCCGGTCGAGATCGCCAACTACCTGCTCAACGAAAAGCGCCGCGCGCTGGCCGAGATCGAACAGCGCCACGACGCGCCGATCGTGATCGTCGCCGATCAGCACCTGCAGACACCGCACTACGAGGTCACCCGCCTGCGCGAGGGCGAGCTCGGCGAGGAATCCGCACGCCCCAGCTACCAGCGCGGCACCCCGCGCAAGGCCGCGACGATCGCGCTGACCAAGGCCAACCTCAATGTGCCTGCGGCACCGGCGGTGACCAAGGTCAAGCCGGCGCAACCGGCCCCGATCCGCGAGCCGCGTCCCGAGCCCGTCACAGTGGCTGCTGCACCGGTCCCCGTCATCGCACCAATCCCGTCGGCGGCACCGGGCGGCATCGTCGGCTGGCTGAAAACCTTGTTCGCGTCGCCTGCCCAGCCGCTTCCGGCACCGACTCCCGCCCCGCGCCCGCGCGCGCAGGAATCCGCCAGCGACCGCAATGACCGTGATCGCAACGATCGCGGTAGGCGTCGCGACGGCCGCGGCAACCGGGGGCGTGACGGCGGACGGCGCGACGGCGCACGCGGCAACGGTGGCGGCGGCAGCGCGGCCGATGATGCGCAGGCACAAACCACGCAGGATGCGCAGCGCGCGAAGGCCACTGAACACCCTGCCAGCGGGCTAGGCCAACCATCGCGCCAGGGCCAGGGGCAGCAGCGCGACCGCACTCAGGGCCAGCAGTCGCAACGCCCGAAGCGCAGCGACGAGCGCCAGCCGGCCGAGGCGGTGACCTCGTCCGAGTCCGCACTGCCCGATGCCGACACGCTGCTGCCGATCGTCGAGACGCCGCGCGTCGCCGCGCTCGTCTCGCCAGTGATCGTACAAACCACGTCAGCCGATGCGCCGACCGAAGCCATCGCCGCGGTCAACGAAGCCAGGCACGCTGCGCCGGGTACCGAAGGCGAGGCGAGCGGCGACGGCACCGGCCGTCGTCGTCGCGGTCGTCGCGGTGGCCGGCGCCGTCGCAAGGGCAGTGCCGAGGGCAACAGCACCGTCGACGACCAGAGCGACGAATCGACTGACGACGACGACATCGCAATCGCCGCCGACCGCTCGCAGCCGGAGTTCGATTTCGACGACGAGATGGAAGCGCCGTCGGCAGCTTCGCTATCGTCGGCGAAGCTGCAGACGCGTTCGCCAGCCCGCAACGCCACGCAGTCGCCGGTCACCCTGCCGCGCGCCAATGAGCCCGTGGTTTCGCCTTCGGCGCGACACGCGACGCCGGCTGCAACGATCGTCGGCGACACCGCGACCACATCGGCGGCTGCCGCGACTGCGGACGATGAGCCGACTGCACGAAACACCGAAGTGTCGGCGTCCGAAATCGCAGTGCCTGCAATCGCGCAGGAAACGCCCACTGAGCAAATGCCGCAGCATCCAGCGGCAGTCGTCGAGCCGCCAGCGCCGCAAATTTCATCGAACGTCAGCCTCGCAAGCGAGATCGCGCAGAGGCCCAGCGCATCGACGACATCCGACGACGCGATCCTGCGCGGCGATGCCGGTCTCGCCGATCCATCTGAGCCCCCCCTGGCCATGCCGACGCCAACGGCATCCGCGCCGATCGCCGCTGCGCTGGACACGCACTCGCCTGCGCCGGCCAGCGAAACACCGACGCTTGCCGACATCGACGGGCCGGCAACGACGCCAAATGCGCTCGCGGTCGCAGCAACCGACGGCAGTGCTCACGGCGATCGTCGCCTGCCCGGCTTGTTCGATGTCGCCGCCGCGCCGATGGTCGTCGATTCTTCGTTAGCATCGGTGGTGAAGACGCCGGTCGATGCCACGGTTCGCGGCGTCGCGATCGACAACGGCAGCGCCGTCGACGGCGATGGCGCCAACGACGACGGCGCATCGCGCTCCGAGGATGCCGCCTCACGCAGCGCGTGACGCGGCAGATTCCGCACAGGCGTTACAGCGTCTGTGCGGGATCGCTGATGCCGTACTGCCGCGCAAGCCGCGCGAGCGAAATCGTGTCTTGGATCGCGAGCTTCTCGAACAGCCGCGACTTGTGCGTATTGACGGTCTTGGCGCTCAGGCTCAGACGCTTGGCGATGTCCTCCTGGCGCAGGCCCTGCAGCAGCAGCATCGACACTTCCATCTCCCTCGGCGACAGCGCGTCGAACGGCGTCTCGTCGCCGCCGATGCCTGACAGCGCCAGATTCTGCGCGATGCTGCTGGCCAGATAACGCTTGCCGCGCGCCACCGAGCGTACCGCACGCAACAACTCGCTCGAATCACCGCCTTTGCCGACGTAGCCAAACGCGCCAGCTTCGATCAGCCGGCGCGGAATCGGTCCGTCCTCAAGCACCGACACCACCACCACTCGCGTACCGTAATCGCCCTTGATGATGCGTTCGGTCACCTCAAGACCGCTGACGCCGGGCAGATGCAGATCGCACAGCACGACATCGGGCTTGAGCTTGCGGATCTGCGGCAAGGCATCTTCGCCGCTTTCGGCTTCGCCGATCACTTCGATATCAATTTCGCCCGACAAGATCATGCGGATCCCGGCGCGCACCAGCGCGTGGTCGTCGACCACAAAAACACGAATGGCCATCCCTCCCCCCTGAGTATTGCCTCATTGCGAGGCTACTCGCCGCCCTGCTCGCTCGCAATAGCCTGCGACATCGTTACCCTAAAATCGCCCAGAACCGGCCGCGGCTCCGACCCGGTTGCAGCGATCGCGGTCATGACTGCCGCCGGAGAGCAACGTCGCTTCCTTGGCCGCTTGGACCCAGGGCACAGGCCTGCCTCGGCGCAGCAACGCTTGCCCGTGGAAACTTCCCGTCAGAAATCCTGCCAGATGCAGTCTCTTCTTCAGGCTTTGTCAGATCAGGAATAAAGCCGCGCTTGCGTGAGCGATCAACGCTGGCTAAACTTGCGCGCTTTCCAGCCCGTGGGGCCATAGCTCAGCTGGGAGAGCGCCTGCATGGCATGCAGGAGGTCAGCGGTTCGATCCCGCTTGGCTCCACCACTTTCGACATTAGGCCGTCGAAGGTTCTACAACTTGAAGTTTTTCGTGCGTCCCCATCGTCTAGAGGCCTAGGA
>JBOHYD010000420.1:0-4446 GCA_050737635.1 Luteimonas sp.
CCGCAAAGTCGGGGGTGCCGGCGAAGATGATTTTCACAGGGCCGGGACTTGGGACTCGGGAAAGGCGGAAGCGGGTGTCCGCGAATGACACGAAGTGCGCGAAAAAGGCAACCGCGATGAGAAGGGAGGGCATGCGGACGCGATCCCGTACGTTATCGCTTCCTTTCGCGCCTTTCGCGGACAACGCGTTTGCGTTGCCAAGCCCCGAGTCCCGAGTCCCAAGTCCTGCGCGTTATTCCTCATTCCCGCCCTTGCGCAGCTTCTCGTATTTCTTCAGCGCGCGGTCGCGCTTGAGGGCCGACAGGTGGTCGATGAACAGCGTGCCGTCGAGGTGGTCGATCTCGTGCTGGATGCAGGTCGCGAGCAGGTCGTCGATCTCCAGCACGAAGGCCTTGCCGTGGCGGTCGAGGGCCTCGACTTCGATGCCGTCGGCGCGGGTCACATCGGCGTAGATGCCGGGGATCGACAGGCAACCTTCCTGATGCACGCGCCGCTGCTCCGACGCGCGGCGCAGGCGCGGATTGATGAACACCCACGGCTGGTCGCGCGCCTCGGTCACGTCGATCACCATGAAGCGCTGGTGCACGTCGATCTGGGTGGCGGCGAGGCCGATGCCGGGCGCGGCGTACATGGTCTCGAACATGTCGTCAAGACAGCGCTGGAAGTCCGGCGTGGCGATGGTCGCGGCGTCGACGGCGTCGGCGACCTTGCGCAGGCGGGGATTGGGGAATTCGAGGATCGGCAGCAGGGGCATGGCGAATGCGAGAGAGTGGCGGCGGTCACAAGCGGCGGACCAGCGCGGCATTGTAGCCTCCACACGCTTGCCTCGGGTCGATCCTTGTGGGCTATAGTGCGGCGGCGGCAAGGGGCAATCTTCAAGGGGAGCGGGTAGATGGCCGGCATGCTTCAGCGCCTTTCTCGAGGGCTACGCACGGGTTTCGTCGTCGCATTGTTGACGGTTGCCACCTATGCCACGGCGCAGAGTCTGCGCGGCGATCACCCGGACACTTACGTGGTGGTTCGCGGCGACACGCTGTGGGACATCGCCGGCAAGTTCCTGCAGCGGCC
This sequence comes from Luteimonas sp., assembly GCA_050737635.1. Taxonomy (GTDB): domain Bacteria; phylum Pseudomonadota; class Gammaproteobacteria; order Xanthomonadales; family Xanthomonadaceae; genus Luteimonas. The sequence continues at coordinate 1,069 of JBOHYD010000420.1, forward strand.
GTGGCTGTGGCCGGAGATCTGGCAGGCCAATCCGCAAATCCGCAATCCGCATCTGATCTACCCAGGCGACGTCATCAGCCTCGCCTATCTCGATCGCGTCAACCGCCTGACCGCGACGCCGGGCCCGCGCACTGACGCACCGATCAGCGCGATCGCGCTCGACGACGTCGAGGCCTTCCTGCGCGACCTGCGCGTACTCGACAGCTTCGATCAGCTGCCGTACGTCGTCGGCCTTGAGGACGACCAACTGCGTGCGGCCAGTGGCCAGGCCGTCTATGTGCGCGGCCTCGCCGGCCAGCGCATCGGCAATCGCTATCTGGTGGTGCGGCCGACCACCCGCTACACGCACCTGACCCGCAGCGGTCTGTGCTGCGACCGGATACACAGCGACGACCTCGACGATCGCGGCCGCCGCACCATCGATTTCGAGAACCACTGGACCAATGTCGTCACCCCGGACAAGGGCAACGAACTGCTCGGCTTCGAGCTGGTCCGGGTCAGCGCCGGCACGCTCACCCGCGGCGAAGTCGCCGGCATCGAGGCCAGCACGCTGGTGCTCGACACCGCCGACCGCGAAGTGCGCATCGGCGATCGCCTGATTCCGGTCGACGCGCAGCCCTACGATCTGCAGTTCTTCCCGCATCCGCCCAAGCAGCAAACCGGCTACGGCAAGGCGCGCGTGCTCGCGGTCGCCGACAACCACACCCACGGCGGCCCGCGCGACGTGATCGCAATCTCGCTCGGCAGCCGCGAAGGCGTCGACAACGGCACCGTGTTCTCGATCTGGCGCGAGGGCAGCAATGTCGCCGACCGCGTCGAGGTCGGCCCGGACCGCGACGAGCAGAGCGTCGGCTTCAACAAGAAAGTGCGCCTGCCCGACGAATTCGCCGGCCACGTGATGATCTTCCGCACCTTCGACAAGGTCAGCTACGGGCTGGTGATGGACAGCATCAAGCCGACTAGGATCGGCTATCACCTCAAGCATCCGGACGCGGCCTACTGAAAGGCTGGAAATAGGAAATAGGAAATAGGCAATAGGCAATAGGAAATAGGAAATAGGAAATAGGGAATCGGAGAGGGCCAAGGCCTCTGCTGTCATCCTGGCGAAAGCCGCGGTCCAACGCAGGATGCTCGCCATTCGATGCATCCAACGCTGCCGGTTCGGAGCTTTCCTACCTGGCACCACGGCGGCACCCGAGGGTGCCGCCGTGGTTTGCGCACTACGCTGGCACGATGACCGATGCGCTCGCAACCGATCCGACCGCGGCCACCGCGGCCGACCACGCCGCGCTGCTGCGGCTGATCGCCGTCGGCGGCGGCAGCGCCGCGCGACGGCGGCTGCTCGACAGCCACGGGGCACCGCGGGCGGCACTGACCGCAGGCGTGCGCGGCTGGCGCGCCGCCGGCCTCGACGATCGTCAGATGCGAGCGCTCGACGCCGCGCCGGATGCTACCCACGCGCGCGCACTCGACTGGCTTGTGGCACCTGCAAACCACCTGATCGGCTGGCACGATCCCGACTACCCGGCACTGCTGCGCCGGATCGCCAGTCCGCCGCTGGCGCTGTTTGTGGCCGGCGATCCGGAACTGCTGTGGCATCCATCGGTCGCGGTGGTCGGCAGCCGCTCGCCGACCGCCGGCGGACGCGACAACGCCGGCGATTTTTCGCGGGCGCTGGTGGATTCGGGCCTCGGCATCGTCAGCGGGCTCGCCGCCGGCGTCGACGCCGCCGCGCACCGTGCCGCACTCGATGGTGGCGGCATCACCGTCGCGGTGCTCGGCACCGGCGTCGACGTGCCGTATCCGCGCGCCAATGCCGAACTGCACGCGCGCATCGCCGCTCACGGCGCGGTGGTCAGCGAACACTTCCCCGGCACGCCGCCGCGCAAGGAACACTTCCCGAGCCGCAACCGCATCATCGCCGGGTTGGCGCTGGGCACGCTGGTGATCGAGGCGGCCGAGCGCTCCGGCGCGCTGATCACCGCGCGGCTGGCGATTGAGTCCGGCCGCGATGCGTTTGCGGTGCCCGGCTCGATCCACAACCCGATGGCGCGCGGCTGCCACCGGCTGATCCGCGATGGTGCCGGGCTGGTCGAACGCGCCGACGAGGTGATCGCTGCGCTCGCACCACTGGCCATCGAACTCGGCGACGCCTTGCGGCGGCGGCTTGGCGTCCCCAATTCCGGGGTCGGGACGGCAATTGCCGCCACCGCCACGCCGGACCCACCCGACGACCCCGACTACCAGCGCTTGTGGAATGCCCTCGGGCACGACCCAACCGGTATGGATCGGCTCGCCGCGCGCACCGGATTGACGGCTGCGGAATTGTCTTCCATGCTGCTGGTCATGGAGCTGGAAGGCCGTGTTTGCGCCGAACGCGGCCGCTATTCCCGAAAGTCCTGACACAACGCGCGCATGCGCAGGCCGGGGAAATGAAAGAAAGCATCCTGGATGTCCTGCTCTACCTGTTCGAGCACTACTTCACCGAAGACGCGGACTTGGTCCGCGACCGCGATTCCCTGCAGGCAGGCTTGCTCCAGGCCGGTTTCAGCCCCGCCGAGATCAGCAAGGCATTCGACTGGCTCGACGCGCTGGCCGAGCAGCGCCCGGCCGCGGCGGTGGCGCGGCCAAACGGCCCGACGCGGATCTATTTTGGCCCCGAGCTCGACAAACTCGACATCGAATGCCGCGGCTTCCTGATGTTTCTCGAACAACAGGGCATCCTCGACGCCGACCAGCGCGAGTTGGTGCTCGACCGCGCGATGGCGCTCGACCAGGACGAGCTCGACCTCGACGACCTCAAATGGGTGGTGCTGATGGTGCTGTTCAACCAGCCCGGCACCGAAGCCGCCTATGCGTGGATGGAGACACAGATGTTTGCCGACGAGCCGGAGGCGGTGCACTAGCCGGGAGTTTTTCAACACCCTGCTCGGCGTCGCGCGCGGCGTCGGCCGCTATTTCGCGCTGCTGCTCAGCGGGCTGAGCCTCGGCATCGGCTTGCGATGGCTGCCTTCACCCAGCGCAAGCAGGGCCTGCACGACCTGATCTGCGACACCCTGGTGGTCGACAAATGGGCCTTCATCAACACCCCGGAGCTGCAGTGCGCCGATCTGGGCACGGTCACGATCGTGATCCTCGTGCTCGGTGCGACGCTGACCGTGCTGCTGCTGGGGCTGCTGTTTGTCGGTATTGGAGCGATCCTAGCCAGCCAGTGACACCCGCCGGAAACCCGCCCCGCGTCTGGTCCTGGACCAGGGCAATCGGGTGAACAAGTTACCGTAACTACCTGACAAATAAGCAGAGCTGTCATCCTCTTGCCTACTCTCATGGGCTGCAGGCGGAGGACATCGATGGTGGAGGCAGAAGCGTTCGCGGAAA
>JBOHYD010000421.1:0-10377 GCA_050737635.1 Luteimonas sp.
GCGCACCGACCAGGCAGATCGTGACCGAAATGCGGTCGACGCCGGTCTGGACGAGCAGCGACAGTGAAAGGAGCGCGTTGAGCCCGAGCCAGGCCTTCCAGGTGAAGCGGCGCATGCGTGCGCCTCAGCCCAGCTTCGCGCGGCGCGCGGACAGTTGCTCGCGCTCGGTGCCGAAGCGCGCGATGCGCTCCTTCTCCTGCGCGACCACTTCCGCCGGCGCGTTGGCGACGAAGTTGGCGTTGGCGAGCTTGGCGTTGGCCTTGTCGACCTCGGCGCCCAGGCGCTTGATCTCCTTGTCCAGGCGGGCGATCTCCTGCTGAAGGTCGACCAGGCCCTCCAGCGGGATCGACAGCGTCATCGCGCCGATCGCCACCGGCGCGCTGAAGGCCGGCGATTCGCCCTGGCCCAGGCCACGCACTTCGCTGGCCTTCGCCAGGAACGCGAGGGCATCGGCGAACTTGCGCAGGCGCGCGTCGTCCTGCGCGCTGCCTTCGTCGAGCAGCACGCGGATCGAGGCGGCCGGCGAAATGCCGTTCTCGCCGCGCACGCTGCGGATCGCGCCGACCACGGCCTTGAGCCACTCGATGTCGGCCGCGGCGGCGGCATCCACCACCGAGTCGGCAGCGGGCCATTCCTGCGTGGAGACGGACGTGCTGGCGATGCCCAGCTTCGGCGCGACGTTCTGCCAGATCTCTTCGGTGATGAAGGGGATCAGCGGGTGCAGCAGGCGCAGCAGGCGCTCGAGCACGTACAGCAGGGTGTGGCGGGTGCTGTTCGCGGCAGCGACATCGCCGCCCTGCAGCGCCGGCTTGGCGAATTCCAGGAACCAGTCGCAGTAGTCGTTCCAGGTGAACTCGTACAGCGCCTGCGCGGCCAGGTCGAAGCGGTAGGCGGCGAACTGCACGTCGACCTCGCGGATGGTCGCGGCCAGGCGCGCGAGGATCCACTGCTCGGCGTCCGTGCGCGGCTGCAAGGGCGCATCCGCGGGGAAGGAGGCCTCGCCGACGTTCATCAGCACGAAGCGCGCCGCGTTCCACAGCTTGTTGCAGAAGTTCTTGTAGCCTTCGGCGCGCTCGAGGTCGAACTTGATGTCGCGCCCCGGGCCGGCGAGGGCGGCCATGGTGAAACGCAGCGCGTCGGCGCCGAAGGCCGGGATGCCGTCGGGGAACTCCTTGCGCGTGGCCTTTTCGATCTTCGCCGCGTCGGTCGGCTTCATCAGGCCGGTGGTGCGCTTGGCAATCAACGCATCGAGGCCGATGCCGTCGATCAGGTCGAGCGGATCGAGCACGTTGCCCTTCGACTTGGACATCTTCTGGCCGTCCTTGTCGCGGACCAGGCCGGTGATGTAGACGTCCTTGAACGGCACATGCGGCGTGAAGTGGTCGGTCATCATGATCATCCGCGCGACCCAGAAGAAGATGATGTCGAAGCCGGTGACCAGCACGCTGCTCGGCACGAAATGATCGAAACCGCGCTCGCGCATCGCGTCCGCGTCCGGCCAGCCCATCGTGCTGATCGGCCACAGTGCGGAGGAAAACCAGGTTTCGAGGACATCGTTGTCCTGGGTGAGCGCGACGGAGTCGGCGAGCCCGGCCGTCGCGCGTGCTTCGGCTTCGGTACGACCGACGAACACGCGGCCAGCCGCGTCGTACCACGCCGGAATGCGATGCCCCCACCAGAGCTGGCGGCTGATGCACCAGTCCTGGATGTTGTTCAGCCAATGGCGATAGGTGCTGGTCCAGCTCGGCGGAACGAGGCGGATGGGCGCGACCGCGCCGTCGGCGGCTTGCACCAGGGCCAGGCCGCGTTTCGCGAAACCGGCCATGTTCACGAACCACTGGTCGGTGAGCATCGGCTCGATCACCGCGCCGGAACGGTCGCCGACGGGCTGCATGATCGGTTTGGCGTCGACGACCGGCTGGCCTTGCGCGTCGCTGACCGCGAGGCCTTCGCAGGTGATCGCATCGATCACGCACTGCCGCGCTTGGAGTCGGTCCAGCCCGCGCAGCGCCTCCGGCACGAGATTGACCATGCCGACGTCGCCGCCGCCGCGCTCGCCGCGTGCGATCTCGCCGGCGATGCGCGCGCTGTCTTCGTAGGGCAGTCCGTCGATGCGCATGCGGGCCTTGCCGTCCAGCAGTGCGTACAGCGGAAGCCGGTTGCGCGCCGCGACGGCGTAGTCGTTGAAATCGTGCGCGCCGGTGATCTTCACCGCGCCGGAGCCGAAGGCAGGGTCGGGATAGTCGTCGGTGATGATCGGGATCAGGCGCCGCAACGCCTTCGGCCCGACCGGGATCTCGCACAGCGTGCCGACGATCGCCGCGTAGCGTGCATCCGACGGATGCACCGCCACCGCGCCGTCGCCGAGCATGGTTTCCGGCCGCGTGGTCGCGATCGCGATGTAATCGCGCGTCTCGCGCAGCACGACGCGCCCGTCGGCGTCGTGCTCGATGTAGTCGTAGGTCGCGCCGTCGGCCAGCGGGTACTTGAAATGCCACATGTGGCCCGGCACTTCGCGATTCTCGACCTCGAGATCGGAGAGGGCGGTGTCGAGCAACGGGTCCCAGTTGACGAGCTTCTGGCCGCGGTAGATCAGGCCCTGCCCGTGCAGGCGCACGAAGGCTTCGATGACCGCGTTCGACGCGATCGGGTCCATCGTGAACATCGATCTGGTCCAGTCGCCCGAAGCGCCGAGCCGGCGCATCTGCCGCTCGATGGTGTCGCCGGACTGGCCTTTCCACTCCCACACTTTTTCGATAAAGCCTTCGCGACCGAGCGAGTCGCGGGTTTCGCCGTTGCCTTCGATCGCGAGATTGCGCGCGACCACCATTTCGGTGGCGATGCCGGCGTGGTCGCTGCCCATCTGCCACAGCGTGCGGAAGCCGCGCATGCGGTGATAGCGGACGAGGGCGTCCTGCAGCGTGTGCTGAAACGCATGGCCCATGTGCAGGGTGCCGGTGACATTCGGCGGCGGCAGCAGGATCGAATACGCCGGACCGTCGCCGTGCGCGGCGAACACGCCGCTGGCTTCCCACTCGGCGTACAGGCGGGTCTCGAACTGGGTGGGGTCGTAGCCGGGGGGGAGGGTGGTCATTGCGGTGACGTCTGCCTGTGCGTGTCAGCCCCGCGCGGGCGGGGATGGATGTTGATCGTGCGGTGTTGATCGTGCAACGGTTGGTTTATCTGTTTGCTCGTCATCCCGGCGCAAGCCGGGACCCATGTGGTCGTTGCTGTGCAACGATGATGCTTGTGCGTGCTGCGCGAATCTTTCCGCGGGTTCGTCGCAACGTCGTGCTGGGTCCCGGCTTGCGCCGGGATGACGAACCGGAGAGCAAAGCGTCTCCCGTCTCCCGCACTACATATCGTGCTTGGCCACCGCCAGCCCGCGCGCCTTGTACTGGGCCCAGCGCTGGCGCAGCGGTTCGCGGGCGCTGTCGTCGGCGGGGATGACTTCCAGCACGCGGTCGAAGCTGCCTTCGACCGCGGCGTCGCGCAGGTTGATGATCAGCGGCCGCGGCCGCGCGTCGATGTCGGGCGTGGCGATCAACACCGGTGTGGCGTCGTCGTCGTCGTCGCCGGCGATCTGGTGCGGGATGTAGGTGTCGTCGCCCATGTCCCAGAGCAACTCGTCGATCGCCTCGGCCTGCTCGTTGTCGCGGGCGAGCACCAGGGTCCACAGGTTGGCGTCGTAGGCCTTGCGCGCGAGCTCGCAGACCAACCGCAGCGGCTCGGCCTTGAAGCGGTCCTTGGCGATCAGATAGAAGTCGGCGCGCATCAGAAGCCGGGACCCGGGACTCGGGACTCGGGACTCGGCAGGCAAGGCCAAGCACTGATGCACAGGGCATCGGTTTTGAGGCGAAGCAAAGCTGACAGCGTGCGCATGAGCTGGCGGAGGCTTATCGCGTCTCGAGTCCCGAGTCCCGAGTCCCGGCTCGATCCATCAACCACTGCGTCAGCAGTCCGACCGGCCGTCCTGTCGCCATGCCGCGCTTGCCTTCGTCGCTGGCGGTGCCGGCGATGTCGAGGTGCGCCCAGCGTTGGCCGTCGGTGAAGCGCGACAGGAAACAGCCGGCGGTGATCGCCCCGGCCCAGCGGCCGCCGATGTTGTAGACGTCGGCGTAGGTCGAATCGAGCATGCCCTGGTATTCGTCCCACAGCGGCAGGCGCCAAGCGCGGTCGAAGACTTGTTCGCCGGCGTCGAGCAGCTCGGCGGCGAGATCGTCGTGTTTGCTCATCAGGCCCGATGCGTAGCGGCCGAGCGCGACCATGCACGCGCCGGTTAGCGTGGCGACGTCCACCGTCGCCTGCGGTGCGAACTTCTGCACGTAGGTGAGGGCGTCGCAGAGGATCAATCGACCTTCGGCGTCGGTGTTGCCGACCTCGATGGTCTTGCCGGACAGGCTGGTGATCACGTCCGACGGCCGGTAGGCGTTGCCGTCGATCGCGTTCTCGACGGCCGGCACCACGACGACGAGATTGAGCGGCAGCTTCATCTTCACCGCCGCGACGAAGGTGCCGAGCACCGTCGCGCCGCCGCACATGTCGAACTTCATTTCCTCGATGCCGCCCTGGGTCTTCAGGTTGACGCCGCCGGTGTCGAAGGTGATGCCCTTGCCGATCAGCGCGTAGGGTTTTTCATCGCCGCCTCCATTCCAGCGCAGCACCACCAAGTGCGGGCGGTTGGTCGAGGCGCGCGCGACCGCGAGCAGCGAGCCCATGCCGAGCGCTTGCATCTGGGTTTCGTCGAGGTTGTCGCAGTCGGCGTCGTTATCGGCGGCGAAGGCCTTGGCCTGCTCGGCGATGTAGGCCGGGGTGCAGATGTTGGGCGGCAGGTTGCCGAGGTTGCGCGCGAACTCGACGCCGGCGGCGATCGCCTCGCCCTGCATCAGCGCCTGCGCATCGCTGCCGGCGACCGCGAACTGCTTGAGCCCGGAGTCGTCCTTTTTGGCCTTGTTGTCGTCGCCGAGCGTGGCGGTGTAGCGGTAGTTGGCGTGCGCGGCGGTGACCACGGCCTGGCGGATGTTCCAGGCGGTGTCGCGGCCGTCGACGGCGAGCTCGGTCAGCGTGAACAGCGCACTGGTCGATGCGCCGTCCTTGAGTGCGCGGGCGGCGTCGCCGACGGCTTTCAGATACTGCGGCACGCCGAACTTGGCGACGTCGCCCAGGCCCACCACCAGCACGCGTTTGGCGGTCACGCCGGGCACGTCGTGCAGCAACGCGGTCTTGCCGGTCTTGCCGGAGAGATCGCCGCGCTCGAGCAGCACGGCCAGGCGGCCGGCGCTGGCGGCATCGACGGCTTTGGCGGCCGGGGTCAGCGATTTGTCGGCAAATGCGCCGACCACGAGGCAGTCGCTGGATGCGGTGACGCAAGCGTCGCTGGTACTGGTGTTCAGGCTGAATTCGAGAGTCATCAAACAGATTCCGTGAAGTGTTCCGTACAATCGGGCGTTCGCAATGCAGTCAGGACGCGGCCGCAACACAGCGGCCACCGCCGGCAGGCGAGGCGACCGATCGTGTGGAAAGCAAGAGCACCCATTCTAGAGCAAGCCCCAGCCGATGCCGAAAAAGCTCGACAGCTACCTGTTCCGCGAATTCGCGCAGGCCACCTTCGCAGTGCTCGCGGTGCTGATGATCGTCAGCCTCGGCGGTGTGTTTGCCGACGTGCTCGGCGGCATCGCGCGCGGTCGCGTGCCGGCCAGCCTGATTCTGTCGCAGCTCGGCCTGCAGCTGCTGCGCTACCTGCCGCTGGTGCTGCCGCTGGGCCTGATGCTCGGCGTGCTGCTGTCGGTCGGGCGGCTGTATCGCGATTCGGAGATGCCGGTGCTGAGCTCGATCGGCGTCGGCCCGAGGCGACTGATGAAACCGTTGCTGTGGCTGCTGCTGCCGATGGTCGCGGTGATCGCGGTGGTGTCGCTGTGGCTGGGGCCGTGGGCGCTGGACTACTCGCAGAAGATGATCGAGGCCGGCAACCGCAGCCTGCTGATCGCCGGCCTTGAGCCCGGCCGTTTTGTCGAGCTGCCCGGCGGCGGCGGCGTGATCTACGTCGGCGGCATGTCCGACGACGGCAGCAAACTGGCGCAGGTGTTTGTGTATCGCCAGAGCGGCGACCGCCTGGATGTCACCACCGCGCTCGACGGTGCGCTCGAGGTTGACGGCGCGGAGCGCTACCTGCGCCTCAACGACGGCTTTCGCGTCGAAGGTCCGCTCGCGGCCGGCCGCGATTACCGGCTGATGCGCTATGTCAGCAACGATCTCAAGCTGCCGTCGAACGACGCCGCGTCGAGCAGAAACGATCCCGAGCGTCTGCCGACGCTGGCGCTGTTTGGCGATCCGCGGCCGGCGGCCGGCGCGCAGCTGCATTACCGCTTCGCGCCGCCGCTGCTGGCGGTCGCGTTTGCGCTGCTGGCGGTGCCGCTGGCGCGCAGCTCGCCGCGGCAGACGCGTTACGGGCGGGTGCTGCTCGGGTTTCTCGCGTATTTGGTCGGCATGAATCTGATGTTGATCGGCACCGATTGGCTGGCCAAGGGCACGCTGCCCAACGCGGTCGGTCTGTGGTGGCTGACCCTGCCGCTGTTGGGTGTTGCGCTGTGGTCGTACTTCCGCGACGGGCGCATGCAGCCCGGTCGCGTCAAGCGTGCGGTCGTCGCGATGCAGACGGCGCGATGAGGCCCGGTCCGCGGATCCACACGCTCTATGTCGCGCGCACGGTCGCGGTGACCGTACTGCTGACCTGGACGGTGCTGGTCGGGCTGGACGTGATCAACGGCCTAGTCAACGAGTTCGGCGACATCGGCAAGGGCAACTACGGCATGATCGATGCGCTGACTTATGTGCTGTATTCGATCCCGGGGCGCCTGTACACCTTGTTTCCGACCTCGGCGGTGATCGGCGCGCTGATGGGCCTCGGCCAGCTCGCCGCCAGCTCCGAACTCACCGCGCTGCGCGCGCTCGGCCTGTCGCGCCGACGGTTGAGTGCGTCAGTCGCCGCACCGCTGCTGGCGCTGACCGCGTTGATGATGCTCAGCGGCGAGACCGTCGGCCCGTGGGCGCAGCGCAGCGGCGACGGCATGAAGGCCGCGGCCAGGTCCAAGGAAATGACGGTCGCGCAGTATTCCGGCCTGTGGGCGCGCGAGGGCAATATCTTTCTCAACGCGCGCAGCGGCCAGGAGCATGCCGATGCCAATGAGGCGTGGCTCGAACTCAATGACGTGCGGCTGTTCGAATTTGCCGCCAACGGCCGGCTGGAGTCGATCGCGCAGGTCGGTGCCGCCGAGCACCGCAAGGGTGACTGGCTGCTGCGCAACGTCAAGCGCACGTACTTCGAGGTCGACTCGGTGACCCAGACCGAGGTGATCGAGGAGCGCTGGGAGTCGATGCTCGACGCCTCGGCGCTGGCGGCCAGCGCGCGCAACATCTGGCGGCCGCGCTACATGGCCTCGCGCGACCTGCGCACCGGAATCGACTATCGCCAGCGCAACAGCCTCGATGCCAGCGAGTTCGAGGAGCATTACTGGGGCCGCTGGTTCTATCCGCTCAACGTGCTGGCGCTGTGCCTGGCGGCGATTCCGTTCGCGTTCGGCTCGTTGCGCAGCGGCGGCGCCGGCAAGCGGCTGTTCATCGGCATCGTCTTCGCGCTCGGCTTCTGGCTGCTGCAGATCCAGTTCGTGCAGCTGGCCGGGGTGTACAAGTTCGACTACCGCCTCGCGTACATGGTCTCGCCGCTGGTGATGTTGACGGTGTCGTTCTTCCTGTTCCGACGACGGAGTGGGTGAGCAAGCGCGCTTGGCCAATGCCCTATCGGCATTGGCCTCGCTTGCGAACGCCCGGCCACGGAAGGCCGGGCCGGCCGTTCCGAAGCCGATGCAAGCAGGCCATGGATGGCGGCACCAAACTTCGATCTGAGATGAGGCGCTTGCGCGAACGCTTGATGCGGCCACGCCACGGATGGCCGCGGTTTTGTAGGAGCGCCCCATGGGCGCGATGGCTGTTATCGGTAACACCCATCGCGCCCATGGGGCGTTCCTACGAAAGGCCGCGCGGCTCGCGCAGCAACCGCGTGCCGCTGGCGCGGTCGTGCCAGGTCAGGCGGTCGCGGTCGAGCCACGCCCACCAGAATCCGAAGCCGGCCAGCAGCAGCGACGCCGTCGCGACCGCATAGCGCAGGGTCAGCGCGCGCCATGACGGCAGCGTCGCATTGGCACCGACCACGCGCAGCCGCCATGGCCGCATGCCGAGCGTCTGCCCACCCTTGCGCCAGCTGATCACCGCGTACAGTCCGGTCAGCACCCAGCAGCTTAGCCACAGCAGCAGCTGCAACGCGCTGAAGGCGACGATGTTCTGGCGCGGGGCGTGACCGGCTATCCAGTAGCCGAGCGTGAACGCCAGCGACGCCAGCATCCACAACGCCAGCACCGGCCAGACGTCGTAGAGCAGGGCCAGCATCCGCCAGCCGATCAGCGCGGGACGAATGGTGTCAGCGGCAACGATGGTCGGCATTGCGACAGAATACCGTTGCTCCCGCACACCCTCTCGTTCCAGGCTTCTCAACCTCCCACTGCCCACTCCCGCCCCATGCCCACCGCCGCCGACCGCCGCGCACGCACCGCCGAGTTGCCGCCGGTGCCAGACGACGACGCGCGCGCGATCGACGGATTTCTGGACGCGGTGTGGGCCGAGCACGGGCTCGCGCAGCAATCGCTGGACGCCTATCGCCGCGATCTGCAGGGCTTCGCACGCTGGCGCAACGGGCGCGGCGGCGGGCTGGCGGGCGCGGACCTCCCGGTGTTGTTTGACTATTTCAAGTGGCGCACCCAGGGCGGCTGGACTGCGCGCAGCAATGCGCGGCTGCTGTCGTCGCTGCGCGCGTTTTATGGCCTGCACGTGCGCGAGGGCCGTCGTAGCGACGATCCGACCGCACTGCTGGAGTCGCCACAACGCACGCGTTCGCTGCCAAAGGCGCTGTCGGAAGCGCAGATCGACGCCTTGCTCGCGGTCGCCGATGTCGACACCCCGCTGGGCCTGCGCGATCGCGCGATGCTGGAGCTGATGTACGCGACAGGTTTGCGCGTCAGCGAGCTGGTCGAGCTGCCGTCGACCGCGGTCAATTTCCGCCAGGGCGTGCTGCGGGTGACCGGCAAAGGCAGCAAGGAGCGGCTGGTGCCGCTGGGCGAGGAGTCGCAGCACTGGCTGCAGCGCTATCTCGACCGCTCGCGCAAGACGTTGGTCGGCGCGAAGCGGCAGGGCAGGACAGAGGCGCAGGGCAGCGCGCAGAAGGCGCTGTTTGTCGGTGCGCGCGGCGCGGCGATCACTCGGCAACAGTTTTGGCAGCTGGTCAAGCGTTACGCGGCGGCGGCCGGCATCGATCCGGCGACGATCAGCCCGCACGGCCTGCGCCATAGCTTCGCGACGCATCTGCTCAACCACGGCGCTGACCTGCGTGCGCTGCAAATGCTGCTCGGCCACAGCTCGCTGTCGACCACCCAGATCTACACGCTGGTGGCGCGTGAGCAGCTGAAGCTGTTGCACGCGCGCCACCATCCGCGCGGATAAGCCGGTTCATGCCTGCGCGGTATGCGCTGGGCAGCCGCGCGCAACGCGCGTCGCACGCGCTGTCTGCTGCTTGCGGTAGTTCATGCCAACCGCTCACCGGCCGCGTGTCGCCCGCCTGCCGCGCCTACCTGAACGCAATAGCTACGATCGGGTCGACGCGACGCGGATGCGTGCGACAATCGAAGCCATTCGCGACGACCCAGGATCCCGCATGAAACCGTATTGCCTCGCCCTGCTCAGTGCCTTCAGCCTGTCGGCCTGTGCGCAGTCGCCCGCGCCGGCAGCATCCGCCGCCGACAAGCCGACCGCCACGCCTGCCGCGCCCGCGGTTGTTGCCGGATCGGCCGAGGCGCGGGTGCGCGACGCGATCCGCGGGCTCAACGACAGCGTGCACATCGACAGCATCGGCGCGGCAGCGATTTCAGGCTTCCGCGAGGCGATCGTCGCCGGACAGACGCTGTACGTCAGCGACGACGGCCGCTACATACTGCAGGGCAGCCTGTACGACATCGCCGCAAAGAAGGATCTCAGCCAGGCCAGCCTGTCCAAGGTCCGCCGCGAGCTGCTGGCCAGCGTGCCGGTCGCGGATCGCATCGTGTTCGCGCCGCCGAGCCCCAAATACACCGTAGCGGTATTCACCGACGTCGGATGCGGCTACTGCCGCAAGCTGCACAGCGATATCGCCGAGTACAACCGTCAGGGTATCGCGGTGGAGTACTTGGCGTTCCCGCGGATGGGCATCGGCTCGCCGGACTTCAATACGATGGTGTCGGTGTGGTGCGCACCGGACCGCAAGCAGGCGCTGACCGACGCCAAGAGCAACAAGCC
>JBOHYD010000422.1:0-6481 GCA_050737635.1 Luteimonas sp.
ATCCGACGCGGCGCGCCGTGCCGCCGGACCGCCCGCCGGCCTGATCGGCCGCGTCATCGCCGCGTGCGTGCACGGATGTCGATTGCGATCGACGCCACGCCCGCCCCTGCGCCTGCGTGCACGCGCCGCCACGGCGTGCGGACGCATCACCGGCAGTGCGCTGCGCCGGCCGCGGCATCCGCAGCAACGGTTGCGATGCAGCGCTCGCACGACATCAGCCGACGCCTCGCGCGTCCGCCCACCGATCAGACCCACCGCGTCGTCGAGCGACGCCGTGACAGGAGCCTGCCATGCGCCACGCCACATGCTTTCGCAGCGCCTACCCAGGTGTCTGCGGTCTGTCCAGCCTCACCGTTGCCGTCGTGCTGGCGCTGCACGCGTCCGCCGCCGCCGCGCAGTCCACAGCCAACACCACCTCGCCGCTTGTCGCCGCCGCCGTCACCGATCTCGACCGCATCACCGTGATCGGCCGCCGCCAGAATCTCGTCGGCGAAGCGATCTCGGCCAGCGAAGGTGTGGTCGGCCGCAGCGACATCGCCGATCGTCCGCTGTTGCGCACCGGCGACCTGCTCGAATTCGTACCCGGGCTGATCGCCACCTCGCACTCGGGCAGCGGCAAGGCCAACCAGTATTTTCTGCGCGGCTTCAACCTCGACCACGGCACCGATTTTTCGACGTCGGTCGACGGCATGCCGGTCAATATGCGCAGCCACGGCCACGGCCAGGGCTACACCGACCTCAACTTTTTGATCCCGGAAACCGTCGAAACCCTGACCTACCGCAAAGGCACCTACTACGCCGACGTCGGCGATTTCTCGTCGGCCGGTTCGGCGCAGTTCAAGCTGTTCGACACGGTCGAGGCCGGGCAGGCATCGCTGAGCCTCGGCGAGGACGGCTACCGGCGCGGCACGCTGCTCGACTCGACCGCCCTGGGCAGCGGCGACTTGCTGTTTGCCGGCGAAGTGCAAACCTATGACGGCCCGTGGACCGACATCGACGAGGATGTGCGCAAGGGCAACCTGCTGCTGCGCTACAGCGTCGACGCCGGCACCGGTCGCGCCCACATCACCGCGATGGGCTACAAGAACCAGTGGAACTCGCCCGACCAGATCCCGCAGCGCGCGGTCAGCGGTAGCGGCGACGGGCCGATCTCCGAGTTCGGCTCGATCGACACCGACCTCGGCGGAGAGTCCTCGCGCTACAGCCTGTCCGGCGGCTGGAAAGGACTGGCCTTCGGCGGCGATCTCGACGCCACCGCGTACTACATCGATTCCTCGTTGCAGCTGTATTCGGACTTCACCTATTTTCTCGACGATCCGGTCAACGGCGACGAGTTCGAGCAGATCGACGACCGCCGGATCTACGGCTTCAACGCCTCGCAGCAGTGGCGCATCGGCCGCAGCCGCTGGCGCGCCGGTGCCGAAGGCCGCTTCGACGACATCGGCCGCGTCGCGCTGCTGCGCACCAATGCGCGCCAGTTGGTCAGCACGGTGCGCGACGATTCGGTCGACGAAAGCAGCGTCGGCGTGTTCGTCGCCAACGAGTTGCGCTTCAACGAGCAGTGGCGCAGCTACCTCGGCGTGCGCCGCGACCAGTACCGTTTCGATGTCGACAGCTCATTGCCGGCCAACTCCGGCAGTCGATCCGACGGCATCACCTCCTACAAGGGCAGCCTCGCCTATCAGCCGACCGCGATGCTGGAGCTGTATGCCAGCTACGGCACCGGCTTCCACTCCAACGACGCGCGCGGCACCACCATCACCGTGGATCCGGTCAGCGGCGATCCGGCGCAGCAGGTCGATCCGCTGGTCGGCTCGAAAGGCGCGGAACTCGGCGCACGCATGCAGTTCAGCAACCAGCTGCAGGCAACGCTCGCGGTGTGGAGCCTGAAACTCGACTCCGAGCTGCTGTTCGTCGGCGACGCCGGTGCCACCGAAGCCAGCCGCCCGAGCCGTCGCGACGGCGTCGAGCTCGGCGTGTACTGGTTCCCGAACCAGCGCTTCAGCGCCAACCTCGAAGCCTCCTACACCGATGCCTATTTCGACGACGACGATCCGGCCGGCGCGGAAATCCCCGGCGCGATCCCGCTGGTGCTCAGTGCCGGCGGCACCTTCCACGGCGACAACGGCTGGCTGGCCAGCGCGCAGGTCAAGCACTTCGGCACGTACCCGCTGATCGAGGACGACAGCGTCGAGTCCGCCGGCTCGACCCTGCTCAACCTGCGCGTGGGCCGCGAATGGAGCCAGTGGGGCCTGTACCTCGACGTGCTCAACGCGCTCGACAGCGACGACCACGACATCGACTATTACTACGCCTCACGCTTGCCCGGCGAAGCCGACGGCGGCGTCGAGGACATCCACTTTCACGTGTTTGCGTCGCGGTCGCTGCGGGCGACGGTCAAGTACACGTTCTAGTTCTAACGTCGAATGGCGATGCGCCCCGGTGGCGTCACCGGGATGTGCCGCGGTGGCCACGCGCCGGCAAAAAGTGCCGCCACTGCTACAATTCGCTGGTTTTTCAGCGCCTTGCGGCAATCCTGCCGGGGGCCAGCCAGCGACCAGCATCGCCTGCCAAAGTTGCCATCGTCATGACCAGTACCGTCGAACTGTCCTCGCCCGCGTCCGCCGACACCGGCTCCATCCACGGCGCGCTCGACGCCCCGCCCTTGGACGACACCTACACGCTCGACGACAAGTTCACCCGCACCCGCGGCCGCATCTACCTGTCCGGTGTGCAGGCGCTGGTGCGGCTGCCGCTGATGCAGCGGCTGCGCGATCAGGCGGCGGGTTTGAACACCGGCGGCTTCATTTCCGGCTACCGCGGCTCGCCACTCGGCGGTTTTGACCTTGAGCTGTGGCGCGCAAAGAAGCACCTCGCCGCGGCTGGCGTGAAGTTCCAGCCGGGACTCAACGAAGACCTCGGCGCGACCATGGTCTGGGGCACGCAGCAGACCAACCTGTTCCCCGGCGCGACCGTCGATGGCGTGTTCGGGATGTGGTACGGCAAGGGCCCGGGGGTGGACCGCAGCGGCGACGTGTTCAAGCACGGCAACGCGGCGGGTACCTCGAAGCTGGGCGGCGTGCTGGCGCTCGCCGCCGACGACCACGCCTGCCGTAGCTCGACGCTGCCGCACGGCAGCGAGGGCGAATTCACCAGCGCGATGATGCCGATCCTCAATCCGGCCGGCGTGCAGGACATCCTCGACATGGGCCTGCTCGGCTGGGCGATGTCGCGTTACACCGGCCGCTGGATCGGCTTCAAGACGATCGCCGAGACCGTCGAGTCGTCGGCGTCGGTCGATGTCGATCCGTTCGCGCTCAAGATCGTCACGCCCGACGACTTCGAGATACCGACCGGCGGCCTGAACATCCGCTGGCCCGATCCGCCGCTCGATCAGGAAATGCGCCTGCACCGCTACGCGGTCAAGGCCGCGCAGGCCTTCGCGCGCGCCAACGGCATCGATCGCACCGTGCTGGATTCGCCGAATGCGCGGCTGGGCATCGTCACCACCGGCAAGAGCTACCTCGACGTGCTGCAGGCGCTGGAATACCTCGGTCTCGACGCGCGCGCGTGCGCGGAGCTGGGCATCCGCGTCTACAAGGTCGGCATGACTTGGCCGCTGGAGCCGATCGGCATCCGCAATTTCGCTGCAGGTTTACAGGACATCCTCGTGGTCGAGGAGAAACACGCCTTCATCGAGAGCCAGATGAAGGAGTTGTTCTACAACTTCGACGGCGACAGGCCTTCCATCGTCGGCAAGTACGACGAATCCGGCGCATGGATTCTGCCGAGCACCAACGAGCTCACCCCGGCGACGATCGCGGCGGTGATCGCACGGCGCATCCAGCGCGTCATTCCCATGCAAGCGAGCGATTCCGAGCGCATCGAAAACGTGCTGCGCTGGATGGAAGACAAGGAGTCCGCGCTGGCGCTGCCGCGCGCGCAGTTCCCGCGTGTGCCGCACTACTGCTCGGGCTGCCCGCACAACGCCTCGACCAAGGTGCCGCAAGGCTCGCGCGCGCTCGCCGGCATCGGCTGCCATTACATGGTGACGTGGATGGACCGCGACACCGAGACCTTCACCCACATGGGCGGCGAAGGCGTGACGTGGTCGGGGCAGGCGGCATTCACGCAGACGCCGCATGTGTTCCAGAACCTCGGCGACGGCACCTATTTTCACTCCGGCAGCCTCGCGATCCGCCAGTCGGTGGCGACCGGCGTCAACATCACCTACAAGATCCTCTACAACGACGCGGTCGCGATGACCGGCGGCCAGCCGGTCGACGGCGTATTGAGCGTGCCGCAGATCGCGCATCAGGTGCGCAGTGAGGGCGTGCAGGCCATCGTCGTGCTGTCCGACGACATCGAAAAGTGGTCGGACGCCTCGATCTTCCCGCCGGGCGTTGAGTTTCTCGACCGCGGCGAACTTGACGCCGCGCAGAAGCGCCTGCGCGAGGTGAGCGGCGTCAGCGTGCTGATCTTCGACCAGGTCTGCGCGACCGAAAAGCGCCGCCGCCGCAAGCGCGGCAAGATCGTCGATCCAGTCAAGCGCGTGTTCGTCAATACCCTGGTCTGCGAAGGCTGCGGCGATTGCGGCGTCAAGAGTTTTTGCGTGTCGGTGCTGCCGAAGGAAACCGAGTTCGGCCGCAAGCGCGAGATCGACCAGAGCAATTGCAACAAGGACTACAGCTGCGTCGAGGGCTTCTGCCCGAGCTTCGTCACCGTGCACGGCGGTGCACTGCGCAAGGGCGGCATGTCTGGTGAGCGCCGAGTCAGCGCCCAAGAGCGTCTCGCGAATCTTCCCGCGCCGACCTTCCGCAGCGACCTGTCGCAGCCCTGGAACATCCTGATCACCGGCGTCGGCGGCACCGGCGTGGTCACCATCGGCGCGCTGCTCGGCATGGCCGGCCATCTCGAGGGCCGCGGCTCAACCGTGCTCGACCAGACCGGTCTCGCCCAGAAAGGCGGCGCGGTCACCACCCACATCCGCATCGCACGCAACCCCGACGACATCCACGCGGTGCGCATTGCCGCCGGCGAAGCCGACCTCGTGCTCGGCTGCGACATGGTGGTGGTCAACGACTACTGGGCGCTGTCGAAGATCCGCGCCGGCCGCACCGAGGTGGTGCTCAATACCTATGAGGCGATGCCGGGCTCGTTCACCACGCGGCCGGACATGCAGTTTCCGGCCGCCGACATCGTCGCCGCGATACGCCAAGCGCTCGGCGGCGGCGCGCCATCGCTGCTCGCCGCCACCGATCTCGCCAACGCGCTGATGGGCAATGCGATCGCCGCCAACCTGATGATGCTCGGCCACGCCTGGCAGAAGGGCCTAGTGCCGCTGTCGTTCGACTCGATCATGCGCGCGGTGGAGTTGAACGGCGCGGCGATCGAGATGAACAAGACCGCGTTCGCGTGGGGCCGGCTGGGCGCGATCGACCCCGACGCGGTCAACACCGCCGCCGGCATCGTCCGCAATCCGCGCACCTCCGCGGAAGCCACGCCCAATGCACTGCCGATGCTGCCGCCGCAGCCGTCGGAAGGCCGCGAGTCGGGCCTGTCCGACGCGCTGTCACCAATGCGCAGCGAGGACGAGTTGCGCCACCTGCCGGCGCACGCCGAGGCTGCTTCCCTGCTCCCTCCGGGAGAAGGTGGCGCGCAGCGCCGGATGAGGGAAGGCAGTGAAAACACGGTCGCCTTCCTCCCGCTCGACGACGCGCGCCTGTCACGCAATCTCGACGAACTCATCGCCCGCCGTCGTAGCTTCCTCACCGACTACCAGAACGCCGCCTACGCGACGCGCTACACCGACTTCGTCGCGCGCGTGCGTGCCGCCGAACAGGCAAAGGCGCCGGGCAGCACCGACCTCAGCGAAGCCGTCGCCCGCTACTTCTTCAAGCTGATGGCCTACAAGGACGAATACGAGGTCGCGCGCTTGTACACCAGCGGCGATTTTCAGAAAAAGCTGCAGCAGCAGTTTGACGGCGACTACAAGGTGCATTTCCATCTCGCGCCGCCGCTGATCGCGAAGAAGGACGCCGACGGCCGGTTGCAGAAAAAAGAGTTCGGCCCGTGGGTGTTCAGCGTGTTCAAGGTGCTGGCAAAGCTGCGGTCCTTGCGCGGCGGCGCGCTCGATATCTTCGGCTACAGCGACGAGCGCAAGGGCGAGCGTCGGCTGATCAGCGACTACGAGCGCACTGTCGGTGGTCTGCTCGACACGCTGCATCGCGGCAACGTCGGCCTCGCCGCCGAGATCGCCGGCATCCCGGAACACGTCCGCGGCTACGGTCACGTCAAGGAGGCCCACCTGCACAAGGCGAAGGCCCGCGAAGCCGAACTGCTGGCCGAATGGAAGAACCCACTGCGGATCGTGCAGGCGGCCTGAAGCCATCGGTTTGAAGTGGTCGGCCTGACACAGGAACAGGCATGCGACCGGTCAACCCGCCCACGAATTACGCGTCATCCCGGCGTTCGCCGGGAT
>JBOHYD010000423.1:0-5409 GCA_050737635.1 Luteimonas sp.
CTGTGTGGCTGGCAGATCCTATCGGCAAGACCTGAACAAAACGGCCCCGTCGAAATCGACGGGGCCGCAGGTGGGAGTCGCAGTGACGGATGGTCGTCCGGTGACCCATCGCGCCGGTCAGGCGTCCGCGTTGGCTTCTTCCAGCGCCGGATAGTCGGTGTAACCCTTCGCGCCGCCGCCGTACATCGTTGCCTTGTCGAGTACGTTGAGCGGTGCGTCCTCGCGCAGGCGACGCACGAGGTCGGGGTTGGCGATGAACTTGACGCCAAACGCGACGGCGTCGGCATGACCGTCGCGCACCGCATCAATTGCCATCTTGCGGCTGTAGCCGTTGTTGACGATCCACGCGCCTGTGAACTTCGCGCGCAGTGCGGCGTAATCGAATGCGATGTTGTCGCGCGGGCCGCCGGTGGCGCCTTCGACAACGTGCAGATAGGCGAGACCAAGCGGAGCGAGGCGTTCGACGGCGCGTTCGAACAGCCGCTGCGGATGGACAGCGCCACCGATGCGCGCATCATCGGTATCCGCATCGCACAGGCTCCGCAATGAGGCCAGCCACCGCTGCCGACGGGCATGACGCTTCCGCACAAGCGGAAGCGGCGGCCTACAGCGTTGCCGCCAGTCGCATCCAGCTGCCGCCGGGACCGTGGACGACAGTGCTCGGTGGCCTGTGCGCGCGGTTTCCGAAAGTGTCTTACGAGCACTGGCTGGACCGCATCGTGCGCGGCCGCGTACTCGATGCGCAGGGCGACGCGATCGCGATCGACACGCCGTATCGCGTCGGAGCCGAGATCCGCTACTTCCGCGAGGTGGCGGACGAACCCGCCATCGCCGGGCAGGAGACCGTGCTGCACGTCGACGCGCATCTGGTGGTTGTCGACAAGCCGCACTTTTTGCCGGTGGTGCCATCGGGGCGTTTCGTGCGCGAAACCCTGCTTGCGCGGCTGCTGCGACGGCTCGGCAATCCGCATCTGGCGCCGCTGCATCGGCTTGATCGCGACACCGCCGGGCTGGTGATGTTTTCCGCCAACCCCGATACGCGCGCCGTCTACCACGCGCTGTTCCGCAAGCGCCTGATCGTCAAGCACTACCAGGCGATCGCGCCGCCGCTGCACGACATGGCGTTTCCGCTGCAGCGTTGCAGCCACATCGCACGCGGCGAGCCGTTTTTCCGCATGCGCGAGGTCGCCGATACCGAGTCCGACAGCAGCACGCGGATCGACGTACTCGAGCGCGGCACGACGCTGTGGCGCTACGCGCTGCAGCCGATGACCGGGCGCAAGCACCAGCTGCGCGTGCACATGGCCGCGCTCGGTGCGCCGATCGTCAACGATCGTTGCTATCCGACGCTGTGCGATGCCGACGACGACGACGCGCGTCCGCTACAACTGCTTGCAAGCGCGCTCGCCTTCGACGATCCGCTCGACGGACGTGCACGGCGGTTCGACAGCGCTCTGCGCCTGCAGGACCTGGATTGACCAGCATCAACATCGGCAATGACCTCAAGACACAGTGATCGCCGTCCTAACGACGCGCCGTCACGTACCCGACTGTTGCCCCAACGCAATCCGCGTAGCGTCAACCGCGCATCCGCCGTGCCGTTACCCATGGGGTGTCCCAACCCATGAGGAGTAACGCAATGACACATGGCAAACAGCTGCTCGCCGCACTGCTGGTCACCGGATCGATGGCTGCCACCGATGCGTTTGCCCAGCACCGCGATCGCGACAACAATCCGCCCGGCCCCGTCGGTGGACGCGGTACCAACTGGGAAAACCCGCCGGGCTGGAAGGGCGGTCCGGGCGCGTCGCCGGATCGGCGCTATTTCCGCCAAGGCGGCAAGCGCTACGAGTTCAAGCGCGTCGCCAACGGCTATTACTTCAGCCCGCAGTACGGCTACTACAACCCGTCTTTTGGTCTGTGGAACCAGGCCGCGCGTTGTTGGCTCGACTTCGACAATAATCCGCCCGGCCCGCGCGGCGGTCGCGGCACCAATTGGGAAAACCCGCCAGGCCCGCGTGGCGGCCGGGGCGCGTCGCCGGACCGCTTCGGGCGCTGCCGCTGAGCCCCAGGGTCGAGTATCGAGCGTGTCCATGCACTGGTGGAGTTCGCTCCGCCGGTGCTTTCTTGCTGTGGTTGCGCCGTTGGCGGACAGCGTCGATGTCGGGCAAGCGCATGCCGTTGCGGCAGCCGCCATGGGCAAATGACGCCGCGGGCACGCCGATCGGGGACAATGGCCACCCGCTGCGTGACAGGACGCCCGCGATCCGATGAAAACCCCCAAGGGACTGCAGCCGCTGATCGACGACGGCATGATCGACACCGTGCTGCGGCCGCTGAAGAGCGGCAAGGAAGCCTCGGTGTACGTCGTGCGCAGCGGTGACGACGTGCGCTGCGCAAAGGTCTACAAAGATATGGCGCAACGCAGCTTCCAAGCGCGCGTGCAATACCAAGAAGGCCGCAAAGTGCGCGGCAGCCGCGAGGCGCGCGCGATCGGCAAGGCCAGCAAGTTCGGCCGCCGCGAGCAGGAAACCGCGTGGAAAAACACCGAGGCCGATGCGCTCTATCAACTGCACGACGCCGGCGTGCGCGTACCCGAACCGCACGGATTTTTCCACGGCGTGCTGCTGATGGCGCTGATCACCGATGCCGAGGGCCACAGCGCGCCGCGTCTGGGCGAGGTGGAACTCACGCCCGAACAGGCGCGCCGCTATCACCGCATGCTGATGACCGACGTCGTGCGGATGTTGTGCCTCGGGCTGATCCACGGCGACCTGTCCGAATACAACGTGCTGGTCGCGCCCAGCGGCCCGGTGATCATCGACCTGCCGCAGGTGGTCAGCGCGGCCGGCAACAACAGCGCCCGCGCGATGCTGCTGCGCGACGTGCACAACATCCGCGACTGCCTCGGCCGTTTCGCTCCCGAGCTTAATGCCACGCACTACGGCGAGGAGATCTGGAAGTTGTTCGAGGCCGGCGCACTGCGCCCCGACAGCGCACTGACCGGCAGGTTCAAGTTCGACACCCGCAAGGCCGATACCCGCGCGGTGCTGTGGTCGATCGAGGACGCGCGTCAGGAAGCCGCGATCCGCCAACAAGGCCGTGAGGAAGCCGAAGAGCGCGATTGATGTGGTACGGCATGCCGCATTTTCGAGCCCCTCGCCCTCTGAGAGGGAGGGTGGGGTGAGAGAGCGCTCACAGAACGCTCAGGCAGTGAGAGGCCCATGCGTTCCGCGCTCCCGTCACCCTCTATCGCCAACTCGCATCAAGTACGAGGGCGCTTGCTCACTGCGAAGAAACAAGCGGGTACCGCCGATTGATGCAGCCGACGATGCGCTCCCACCTCACTCAAGCTGCGACTTCGCATACGCCGCGTCCAGCGTTTCCATCGCATCGAGCGGTTTGAGCTTGGCTGCCTGCGCATAGGCATCGGCGGCGGCATCTTCCTTGCGATCGCCGTGCAGCAGCATCAGCACGTTGCCGTGCTCGATATGCGCGATCGGCGAGGCCGGGGTGAGTTTGAGTGCAGTTGCGATATGCGACTCGGCGGCCGAGGCCTTGGCGCCGTAGGTGAGCCCGCCGATCATCGCGCCGATCTTGCCGATGATCTCGGCGTGGTACAGCGCCAGCGCGGTATGCGCTTCGGCGTGCTTGGGCTGCAGCTTCAGCGCGGTGTCGAGCGACTCGCGCACTTTGCCGGCAATGCCCTGTTTCAAGGCTTTCGCGATGCTCAGGCCCTGGCTGTAGCGGCCGAGCGCAAATGCGCGCCGGTAGTGACTGTTGGCGTCGTCGGGCAGCGCCTTGATCGCGTCGTCGGCGAGCGCTGCGCCGCGCTCGAAGCGTTTGAGTTTTTCGGCATCGTCGTCGACAAGATACGTGGCATGGATGCCGATCGCCTTGACCGCCACCGATGCGCCGATCGGCCCGAGCGCGCTGCCAGTGTCGAAGGCCGCCTTGAAGTCGCCGGCATGGAATTGCCGCCATGCGTTTTGCAATGCAGCGGCCAGTGCCTCGGCGTCGAGTTTCGGCGCGGACTTGCCGGCGGCACGCAGCAGCGTTTCGGCGCGCTTGCTATCGGGGTAGGGTTCGCAGTCGCCAGCGTGCAGTTTTGGCCATGCTTTCTTCAAGGCATCGCCGGCATATGCGTCGCTCGTGGCGGCGTAAGGAAATGCGGCCCATGCGGTCTTCGCGGCCATGTGCTGATCCTGCTCTGCGGTGCGGGCGGCCAGCATCCCGCGCTGAACCGCGGCTGGCAAGGGTAGTGTGTTTGCTCTCGCGCATCGCTGCAGCATCGCTGCGCTCAAACCGGCCCTTCGTCCGGTCCGCGAGAACACCGATGACCGCACGCAAGGCTTCCACCCGCATCAAGCAAACCACATCGCGGCACGTCTGGTTGGCATCGCTCGGCGTCATCGCCGCCACCGGCGATGGGCTGTCGAATGCCGCCATTCGCGGCGCGCGCGATGCCGGCATGCTCCGGTCGCGGATGCAAAAGATCGCTGGCGACGCCGGCCTGCTGCTACGAGGTGGCGTGATCACGCTGCAGGAGCGCTTCGAGCTGTCCGCTGCGCAGCTGCGCGATGTGCTGGCTTCGCGCCTGATCGATGCGCTCGGCGTGTTCGAGCGTCCCTTCACCGCAACGCGCCCGGCACGCAGGCCGTTACCTCGCGCTGCTGCAGGTCGTTCCCGCCGCTGAGCCTTCAGCGCAATCGCTTTTCAAAGCCATCGCACTGATGCTCGTCGGCCTCGGCATTGGCCGCCGGCTTGCCGCAAGCGGACTGGGCTCGTATCATGCGCGGCTGCACGGCCCAGGCCGCTGCGCCTTTGGCCGGGTAGCTCAGTTGGTAGAGCAGGGGATTGAAAATCCCCGTGTCGGCGGTTCGATTCCGTCCCCGGCCACCACTTGGTGGCGATCGAAAAGCGATAAATAAAGGGGTTTCGCGAAAATGGAACCCTTTTGTTTTGGTCAGCCCGGTTCCGAGTTTTCCTCCATGGCTCCGGGGTGGCTCCGTCTCAGCACTCGGTCTGGAGCGCTTGCAAAACAGCGCCAGCACTCTCCGCTCAGATCCACTGACTTCCAACGGATAGGTCTACCCTTCGGAAAGACTCATGCGCAAGGGAATGACATGACGGATCTAAGCGACCTGCTCAAGAGCATGTGGGGCGTGGCCAATGTTTTGCAGGTGATGCTGTTCGTAGCGTCTCTCATCTGGGGCGGCTACAGCACACTCATGCTGTTCCTGGATGATTCAAAACATCTTCGATATTGGGGCCTGTGGCTCCCAGGGCAATCGGGTGAACAAGTTACCGTAACTACCTGACAAATAAGCAGAGCTGTCATCCTCTTGCCTACTCTCATGGGCTGCAGGCGGAGGACATCGATGGTGGAGGCAGAAGCGTTCGCGGAAA
>JBOHYD010000424.1:0-15167 GCA_050737635.1 Luteimonas sp.
ATCCCGCTCAAGACCGGCCGCCTAGTGCCGGACAAGGGCTGGGTGGCGAGCGACTACATCGGCATCGACCAGGGCCCGATCCTGGCGATGATCGCCAACTACCGCAACGGTTTCGTCTGGGAGGTGATGAAACGCAACCAGTACATCCAGGACGGGCTGATCCGCGCGGGATTCACCGGCGGCTGGCTGAAAGAGATTGCCGACAGGCGGGCGGCGGCGAATCCAGCGCCGCCGGCGGGCTCGGCAAAGGCCGCCACGCCCGCGAAGTCGGCCAAGGACGCACAGTCAGCGCCCGCGACGGTGCAATGACCGCGATCGGCGTATCCCCGCGAGCGATCGCCGCGTTTGCACAGCGCATGCGCAGTGCATGGCTGCTGCTGTGCCTGTCGCTGGTGACGGCGTCCTGCGCGCGCGGCGCCGATTCACGCGAGACAGTGCGCTTCTGGGTGATGGGTTACGAAGGCGAGGTGGTGGCGCAGTTGCTGCCGGAGTTCGAGCGGCGCCATCCCGGCATCCGCATCGATCTGCAGCAGCTGCCGGTGCTGTCGGCGCACGAGAAGCTGCTGACCGCGTTTGCCGGCGATTCGCTGCCCGACGTGGTGCCGCTGGGCAATACCTGGATTCCAGAATTCGCCGCGCTCGGCGCGCTCGAGCCGCTCGACGACAAGATCGCGGCGACGCTGGGTTTCGATGCGGCCGATTTCTATCCTGGCGCTTGGGACGCCGGCGTGGTCGATGGCAAGGTGCTTGCGGTGCCGTGGTATTCGGAAACGCGCCTGCCGTTCTACCGCGTCGACCTGCTGCGCAAAGCCGGCATCGACACCCCGCCCGTCGACTGGCAGCAGTGGCGCACGGCGCTCGCGGCGCTGAAGCGCGAGGCGGGGCCGAGCCGCTATGCGATTTATCTGCCGCTCAACGAGCCGGAACCGCTGCTCAATCTCGCCATCCAACAGCGGGAACCGCTGCTGCGCGAGGAGGGCCGTTACGGTAACTTCCGCAGCGCCGGTTTCAAGCGCACGCTGGCGTTCTACAAGACGATATTCGACAACCGCTGGGCGCCGGCGGTGAGCAACACCGCGATCTCCAATGTCTGGGACGAATTCGGCAACGGCTACTACGCGTTCTTCGTCAACGGGCCCTGGAACATCGCAAAGTTGAAGGAGCGGCTTCCGGCATCGCGGTCGGCGTCGTGGATGACGATGCCACTGCCCGGGCCGGACGGTCCGGGCGCGTCGGTCGCCGGTGGCACCAATTTCGTGATCTTCCGCAACTCGAGGCACAAAGTGGCCGCCTGGAAGCTCATCACCTATCTGGCATCGCCGGACGTGCAAGTGAAGATGCACGGCCTGACCGGCAACCTGCCGTCGCGGCGGTCGCCGTGGAACGCGCCGTCGCTGGCCAACGATCGGTATGCACGCGCGTTCCGCGTGCAGCTCGAGCGCGCGCTGCCGACGCCGAAGGTGCCTGAGTGGGAGCGCATCGCCATCGAGATGAAGCTGATCGGCGAACAGGTCGCCAGCAACGGCATGAGCGTTGATGACGCGGCAGCCGAGCTCGACCGCCGCACCGATGCGATTTTGGAAAAACGCCGCTGGATGCTCGACCAAGCGTCCGCCACAGGAGCATCGCGATGAAGCCCTCGACCGCAGGCTGGGCATTCGCCGCGCCCGCGCTCGGCGTGATCGCGCTGTTCTTCTTTTTTCCGGTGCTCGCCGCGCTGGCGCTGAGCGTCACCGATTTCGACATCTACGCGCTCGCCGATATCGGCAACCTGCGCTTCGTCGCGTTCGACAACTACATCGGCCTGCTGCACAACCCGCTGTTCTGGAAGGCGCTCGGCAACACCCTGTACTTCGTCATCGTCGGCGTGCCGCTGTCGATCGCGGTGTCGCTGGCGGCGGCGCTGCTGCTGCACTCCAAGCTCGGGCGCTTCAAGGGCTTCTACCGCACCGCGTATTTCGCGCCGGTGGTGACGACGGTGGTCGCGGTCGCGGTGATCTGGCGCTATCTGTTCCACACCCGCTACGGACTGGTCAACTACGGCTTGTCGATGATCGGCATCGAACCGATCGATTGGCTCGGCGACCCGCACTGGGCGATGCCGACGATCATCGGGTTCGCGGTGTGGAAAAACTTCGGCTACAACATGATCATCTTTCTCGCCGGATTGCAGGCGATCCCCGAAGACCTGTACGAGGCCGCGCGTATCGACGGCGCATCGCTGTGGAAACAGTTCCGCCACGTCACCCTGCCGATGCTCGGCCCGACCTTGCTGCTGGTCGGCATCCTGACCATGGCCGGGTATTTCCAGCTGTTTGCCGAGCCTTATGTGATGACCCAGGGCGGGCCGCTGGAGAGCACCAAGAGCGTGCTGTATCTGATGTACGAGGAAGGCTTCAAATGGTGGAACCTCGGCAATGCCTCGGCGGTGGCGTTTGTGCTGTTCGTGCTGATGGCGGTGACGACCAGCGGCCTGCTGTGGTTTGCGCGGCGCAAGGGGGCGGAGTGATGGCGGTTCTGTGCTGTTCATTCTGCCGCCGGGAGAAGATCGAAGTCGCCGATAGGCGACCGAGGAAAGGGCGGATGGAGGAGTGCCGTATCAAGGCTAGTGCATCGGAATCGTTCTCGTCGGCATGTGCGTTCCCTCATCCGGCGCTTCGCGCCACCTTCTCCCGGGGGGAGAAGGACAAGGCGAAGGGCTTCGATCAGAAGCGACGCGGATGAATCCTCGCCTCGCCAAAGCCATCGTCAATGGCCTGCTGCTCGGCCTGGCCGTGCTCAGCGTCGCGCCGCTGCTGTGGATGCTGTCGGTGTCGTTCATGCAGGTCGGCGAGGCGAGTCACTTCCCGCCGCCGCTGCTGCCCTCGGCGCCGACGCTCGACAACTATCACGCGCTGTTCGCGCGCGCCGGCATGGGCCGCTATCTGATCAACAGCTTGCTGATCGCCAGCTGCGTGAGCGTGCTGTCGCTGTTGTTCAACACGATGGCCGGCTATGCGTTCGCCAAGCTGCGCTTCGCCGGCCGCGAGCGCATGTTTCGGGTGCTGTTGGCGGCGCTGGTGATCCCGGCGCAGGTGGCGATGATGCCGTTGTTTCTGCTGCTCAAGGAATTCGCGCTGGTCAACACCTATGCCGGCGCGGTGGTGCCGGGGATGGCGACGATCTTCGGCATCTTCCTGGTGCGCCAGTACGCGCGTTCGATCCCCGACGAGATGCTCGAAGCCGCGCGCATCGACGGTGCCGGCGAGTTCCGCATCTTCTTCCAGATCGTGATCCCGGCGCTCAAACCGATTCTGGTGACGCTGGCGATCTTCAGCTTCCTCGGCGCGTGGAACGACTTCATGTGGCCATTGATCGTGCTCAGCGATCAGAGCCTGCAGACGCTGCCGGTCGCGCTCGCGTCGCTGTCCAGAGAGCATGTGCAGGATAACGAGCTGATGATGGCCGGCTCGGTGGTGACGATCGTGCCGGTGCTGTTGCTGTTTCTCGCGCTGCAGCGCTACTACATCCAGGGCTTGCTGATGGGCAGCGTGAAGGGGTGAGCGTCGATGCTCGCGCGGCACTGCCGCACACGGGCGCGAACGCCTGGCTACCGAAGGCTCGGACCGAGCGATCCGGCGTTGGCCAATCTGCGCCATCAACGGCTTCTCAAGCCATCGCGCCCACGCTGGCCATGGGTTGCGGCAATAGCGGCACCTTTATTGTGAGCAGGGCCTTTTTGTCGGAGATATGGACTATTCCGGGGGCGCAGAAAATCGGCTGAGCGTTCTATCTTCGGTAGGTGCAGGTTTTTTCAAAATGTGATCGCTACCAACACGATTGCGTGCCCGCAGCCAGTCGACCGCACCGCGTCCGGCGCACAGGCCGCTGGCAAAGCAGGCGTTGAGCAGATAGCCGCCGGTCGGCGCTTCCCAGTCGAGCATTTCGCCGGCGCAGAACACGCCGGGGCGCGCGGTGCTCATCAGTGCGTGGTCAAGCGCTTCGAGACGCACGCCGCCGGCGCTGCTGATCGCTTCGGCGATCGGACGCGGGCGCAGCAGGGTCAGCGGCAGGCGCTTGAGCACGCTCGCGGTGCGCGATGCGTCGTCGAGCCCGTCGCGGCCAAGCACCTCGCGCAGCAGCGCGGCCTTGACGCCGCTGATACCGATCTGCCGACGCAGGTGTTCGGCGAACGTGCGCGACCTGCGCGGTCGAGCGAGCGCGTCGCGCACGGCGGCGACGTCGCGGTCGGGTAGCAGGTCGAGCTGCAACTGCGCGTGGCCGTCGCGCGCGATCGCGTCGCGCAGTTCTGCCGACAGCGCGTAGACCAGACTACCCTCGATGCCGGTCGCGGTCGCCACGCATTCGCCCTGCAGCGCGTGGTTGACGTCGGCGGCATCACGCCAGTGCGCGACCACCGGCTTGATCGGCGTACCGGCGTGGCGCTCGCAGAAATGCGCGGACCACGCGATGTCGAAACCGCAGTTCGAGGGTTGCAGCGGCGCAACCTCGATGCCGTGTGCGATCAGCCACGGCAGCCACGCGCCGTCGGAGCCGAGCTGCGGCCAGCTGCCGCCGCCAAGCGCGAGCACGACCGCCTCGGCGCGCACGCCGCGCGCGCCGTTGGGGGTGTCGAAACCCAGTGCATCGTCACTGTCCCAGCCGATGAAGCGATGTTGCACATGGAAGCGCACGCCGCGCTCACGCAGCCGCCGCACCCAGCCGCGCAGCAGCGGCGCGGCCTTGCGGTCGAGCGGAAACACGCGCCCCGACGTGCCGACGTAGGTGTCGACACCGAGGCCTTTGGCCCAGGTGCGCAAGGCGTCGGCATCGAACTCCTGCAGCCACGCCGCGACCTCGCTGGCGCGCTGGCGGTAGCGCTGCGCGAACGCCGGCATCGGTTCGGAATGGGTGAGGTTGAGCCCGCCCTTGCCGGCGATCAGGAACTTGCGCCCGACCGAGCCCTTGGCCTCGAACAGGTCGACTGCAAAGCCGGCACTGCACGCGACCTCGGCCGCCATCAGCCCGGCCGGGCCGCCGCCGACGATGGCGAGCGTGGCTGTGGCGGGTGTGGTCGAGGTCGGGATCATCGAGGGACAGGGTAGTGACCGACCTAGCATTGCGCCATGCGTGCTCGTGGCACTCGACCCATCGGCTTGTCGCACGCGCGCTCGAGGTGAGATTGTCGGCTTCGGCAGACACAAGTGGCGGCGGTTGCCGGTGTCCAGTGCGCAGACGCCGCGGCGTCCAGCGAGCCATGTGCCAGAATCGTCGCACCTGCCAATCCGACAGCAAGGCGCGTCGCCATGTCAGGTGACGATCGCCAATCGCCGACCTCCACTGCTCAATCAACCTCAGACCCCGAACGCAGACATGCCGCCAATCGACACTGCTCCGATCTCCGCGATCGCCATCAGCGCGCGCAACCCCGCCGGCCGCGTGCTGTTCGCGAGCTTGATCGGCACGACGATCGAGTTCTTCGATTTCTACATCTACGCGACGGCGGCGGTGCTGGTGTTTCCGGCGCTGTTCTTCCCGGCGGCCGATCCGGCGTCGTCGACGCTGCAGTCGCTGGCTACATTCGCGCTGGCGTTTTTCGCGCGTCCGGTCGGGTCGGCCGTGTTCGGTCACTTCGGCGATCGCATCGGCCGCAAGGCGACCCTGGTCGCGGCACTGCTGACGATGGGCCTGTCGACGGTCGCCATCGGGTTGTTGCCCACCTACGCGCAGATCGGCATCTACGCGCCGCTGCTGCTGGCGCTGTGCCGGTTCGGGCAAGGGCTGGGTTTGGGCGGCGAGTGGGGTGGTGCTGTGCTGCTGGCGACCGAGAACGCACCGCCAGGCAAGCAGGCGCGCTACGGGATGTTTCCGCAATTTGGTGCGCCGATCGGATTTCTGCTGTCGACCGGCGTGTTTTTGCTGCTCACCGAAACCATGGACGACGCGGCCTTTCTCGCCTGGGGTTGGCGGATTCCGTTCATCGCCAGCGCGGTGTTGGTCTTCGTTGGGCTGTGGGTGCGGCTGCGGATCGCCGAGACGCCGGCTTTCCAGCGCACGATCGACAAGGACGAGCGCGAGCGCATGCCGATCTTTGCGGTGTTCGCGCGGCATCCGCGCGCGCTGGTCGCGGGCACCTTCGCGGCGCTGGCGACGTTTGTGCTGTTCTATCTGATGACGGTGTTTGCACTCAGCTGGGGTACCTCGACGCTCGGCTATTCGCGCGAGCAGTTTCTGCTGCTGCAGATGGTCGCTGTGCTGTTCTTCGCAGCGGCGATCCCGGTGTCGGCAATCTACGCCGACCGCGTCGGCCAGCGCGCGGCGATGGTGCTGTCGACGATCGCGATCATCGTGTTCGGGCTGTGCTTCGCGCCTTTGTTTGCATCGGACAGCGCGTGGAGCGTGCTGCTGTTCCTGGTGCTCGGGCTGGCGGCGATGGGCCTGACCTACGGCCCGCTGGGCACGCTGCTGGCGGCGATGTTTCCGACTGCGGTGCGCTACACCGGCGCGTCGCTGGCGTTCAATCTGGCCGGCATCCTCGGCGCGTCGCTGGCACCGTACATCGCGACCTGGCTGGCGAAAAACCACGGGCTGCCGTGGGTCGGCTATTACCTCGCCGGCGCCGGCGTGCTGACGCTGCTGGCGCTGTGGTCGATGCCGGCGCGGGTAAAAGAGTGACGCCGATACGCTCGAACCCAATGCGATCGAAACTGCGTGCAACGGGGGGAGCGGACAGCGTGTCGGGAGGCGTGCCCGGCGCTGGAATACCGCGAGAGTGCGATGCGGCCTCACACCGCCACGCCTGCCGCATGCCCCGACGCCCACGCCCACGCCCACTGGAAGTTGTAGCCGCCGAGCCAGCCGGTTACATCGACCGCCTCGCCGATGAAATACAGCCCCGGCACGCGCGTCGAGGCCATCGTCGTCGACGATAGCTCGCCGGTGTCGAC
Source organism: Luteimonas sp. (assembly GCA_050737635.1). Taxonomy (GTDB): domain Bacteria; phylum Pseudomonadota; class Gammaproteobacteria; order Xanthomonadales; family Xanthomonadaceae; genus Luteimonas. Next base: position 6,927 of record JBOHYD010000424.1, read on the forward strand.
GCCGCCGAGGGTGACTTCGGCGGTGCGGTAACCCTCGCTGCCGCTGGCTGTGATCGGCCACTGACGCAACTGTTCGGCGATGCCGTCGAGCGCGCGCGCGTCGTACTGACGCAGCGGCCGGCTGTCGAACCAGCGCTCGCACAGCCGCTGCGCGAAGCGCTTCGGCAGCACCTCGGCGAGCACGGTGCGCAGTTCGCTGGCCGGACGTTGCGCACGCTGCGCGCGCAGATGTTCAACGGCGTCGACGCCAGGCAATAGATCGATGCGCAGCGCGTCACCGGGCTGCCAGTACGATGACACCTGCAAGATCGCCGGACCGCTGAGGCCGCGGTGGGTGACCAGCATAAAGTTGTGGAACGCTTGGCCGTTGCAGCGCGCGGCCACCGGCAGCGACACGCCACTCAGGCCCTGCAACCGTTCGAGATGCGTGCCGCTGAGCGTCAGCGGCACCAGCCCGGCGCGCGTCGGCAGCAGCGTGTGGCCGAACTGCCTTGCCAGCGCGTAGCCGAAGCCGCTCGCGCCCATGCTCGGGATCGACAACCCACCGCTGGCGACTACCAGCGATGCCGCGCCGAAGCTGCCGTGCGTAGCGCGCAGCGAAAATCCGCCATCGGTTGTCGCGACATCCTCGACCGTGCAGCCGATCTCGATGCGCACGCCGGCGGCTAGGCATCGGTCGACCAGCATCGCGACGATCTGCTTCGACGAGTCGTCGCAAAACAATTGGCCGAGCTCCTTCTCGTGGTACGCGATGCCGTGGCGCTCGACCATCGCGATAAAATCCGCAGGCGTGTAGCGGGCGAGCGCGGACTTGCAGTAATGCGGATTGGCGGAAATGAAATTGGCCGGCGTGGTGCCGGTATTGGTGAAGTTGCAGCGCCCGCCGCCGGACATCAGGATTTTCTTGCCGAGCTTGTTGGCGTGCTCGATGACCAGCACGCGGCGTCCGCGCTGGCCGGCGGTGAGCGCGCACATCAGGCCGGCGGCACCGCCGCCGATCACGATGACGTCGAACGCGTCGCTCATGCGCCCGCCAACCGATCGCTCACGCGGCGTTGGCAGTGGCCATGCGCACGCGGCGTTCGACGGTCAGCGAGGTGCCTTCGCCGTAAATCTCCGCCTGGCCGTCCTGCACCATGCACTGCAGACGCATACCGCGTTCGGCGATCGCGGCCATCGAATCGACGGTGTCGGTGGCGATGTCGAGCACGGTGAGGTTGTGCAGCCGTGTCAGCGACGAGGCGATCTTGTCCCACCAGATCTCGGCGCTGCGTCCGGAATAGTTGACGATCACCACCTGCCGCGCCCGCCCGCAGGCCTTGCGGATGCGCGCGTCATCGGGTTGACCGAGATCGATCCACAGTTCGATCTCGCCGGTCAGCGATTTGCGCCACAGGTCGGGTTCGTCGTCGCTGCTCAGTCCACGGCCGAATTCGAGCGCCTCATCGGCATACAGCGCAAACGCCAACAGCCGCACCATCAGCCGCTCGTCGGTCTCCGAGGGGTGCCGCGCAAGCGTCAGCGCATGGGTCGCGTAGTAGTGGCGATCCATGTCGCTGATCTGCAACTCGGCTTTGTAAACGGTGGCCTTGAGCGCCATGACGGCCCCGGGGCGAAAAGGGCGCTCAGTGTAGTGGCGGCGGGAGATCCATGCGCCGGACCGAATGCGTTTGGCCGCCTCTGGCGTATTGTCACTTCGAGCGCAACGAGAAATCTGTTTGTTCGTCGCTGCGCTACAGCGATGGCATCTGCGATCCGACGCACCGGATTGGACGCACATTACAGCCGGCGCGCGTACTCCGTTTCCAGTCGCGTGTAGGCCGTCCAGAAACTGCCCGATGTGCGGCCGTTGAGGCGGTCCACCAGGATGTCGAGATGCGTGTGCCAGCCGCCAGCGACGCTGCGCATCTCGGCAGGGTCGAGCCGCGTGTGCATGACGGTGAGCAGTACGTCGTCGCCATGCGCGGCCAGCTCGAAGCGAACCTCGGACGGCGTGCCCTGCGTGTCGCCCCAGGTGTAGGACAGCATGTGCGGCGGCTGCCACGCGGTGATGCGGCCGCTCTGGACGTGCACCACGGCCATGTCGGCATGACGCGCGGGCACGACGCCGGGTTGGTCGGAGAGTTCCGCATGCCTGAATTGCAATTCGATCGCGCCGCCCAGCTGCGGCGTGATGTGGCCGCCGGCAAGCCATAAGCGGCACTTGTCGGGTTCGGTGAGGTAGGCCCAGACGCGTTCGATCGGGCCGGGCAAGGTGCGTTCGATGCGCACGGTGTCGCTGGCAATCCGCGATGCGAAATCGCGTTTGTCAGCGGATGCGTAGGTCGTCGGCATGGCTGGCAGATCCCTCAGTGATGGGTTGACGCGAGTCGCGTCGATCGAAACGTCAGTCGCGGCCGGCGCCGTCGGGAAAACGGTCGGCGACCAGATTCAGGCGCACGCCGTGTTCGAGCAGAGCCTTCAGGCCGGCCAGCACCAGGGTGAATCCTTCGGTCGAAGCCAACGCCTGCGCGGCGATCGCATCGGCGTCGCCGGCAAAGCCAGATTGGACGATGTCGACGAAGGTCGTGCCGTCGGCGCGCGCGCTGAAGCGCCAGTCCACGGAGGTCTGGGCAGTGTCGGACAACCAGTCGATGGTGATGTGGCGATCTTTCTCGAATGCAGTCACGACGGCGTCGGAGGCCACGCCGTACATGTCCCAGTGCCATCGCACCCGCGCGCCGGGTTCGAGCCGGCCGCTGCCGCGAGTGAACCAGAACTGCGACGTAATCGCCGGGTCGGCGAATGCTTCGAACACCTCAGCGACGGGCCTGCGGATCAACATTGCCGCCTTCGCGAGCAATCGAGTTTTGTCTGGGTTTGTCATCGCACCGTTCCTTCTTTTGTCGTGATGATCAGCTGGTCGTTTGTAAAGTGATCGAGTGCGCGGCCGAGGTGAGGTACTCGATCCGGAGTGCGCCGGCGTCGTCGCCGAGTGGTTCGATGGCGGCGCAGTGCACGATATCCGCCGCCGCCAGCCGTGCCGTTGTTGCGCGAGCGCAGTGTGTCGGGTCGATGCTCGGGGTCATGTGGCGGATGCTTTGCGCGCGCGGCGCGGCGCGGCGGCACGGTGCGCGACGGCCTGGACTGTCGCTGCGCGGCCTTCGGCGCGCAGCAGCGCGGCCAGTGCATCGAGATTGCGGCTCCAGAACACCTCGTAGTGGCGGATCCATTCCATCCCGGCATGCAGCGGCTGCGGATCGAGATGCACGCGGTGGGTGCGGCCAAGCACCTCGCGCTTCACCAGCCCCGCGGCTTCGAGCACCTTGATGTGCTTCGACACCGCGGCCAGCGACATCGAGAACGGCGCCGCAAGCTCGCCGACGCTGCGCTCGCCGGCCGCGAGCTGGCCGAGCATGTCGCGGCGCGTGCGATCGGACAGCGCGGCGAATACGGCATCGAGTCGTGCAACATCCGCGGACGCTTTTCTATATTCAACCATAAGGTTAAATGTCGACCATGGCCGAAGGCTTGTCAACCGCTCGGTAAAATAGTGGCGAACCCTAGACTATGCCGATGATCGTCAATCTCGCCGCTTACCAGTTTGTCGCCATCGATGCCCCGGACGCGCTCGCGCAGTACGTGAGGACACTGGCCGAACGCGACTGCCTGCTGGGCAGCGTGCTGGTCGCAGACGAGGGCATCAATCTGTTCCTCGCCGGCGAAAACGCCGCCACCGAGCGGTTTTTGATCGGACTGAAGGCCGATCCGCGCCTCGCCGACATCCGCGTGAAGTTCAGTCGCAGCGAGCGTCAGCCGTTTGCGCGACTGAAGGTGAAGGTCAAACCGGAGATCATCGCGTTCCGACGCGATGGTGCCTCGCCGCAGCACGCACGCGCGCCGACGGTGTCTTCAACGCTGCTCGCGCGCTGGATCGCGCAGGACTGTGACGATGCCGGCAAACGACTGGTGCTGCTCGATACGCGCAACCGCGAGGAGGTCGCGCACGGCACGTTCGACGCTGCGCTGACGCTGCCGATCGACAACTTCACCGAACTGCCCGATGCGCTGGCAGCGCACCGCGATGCGCTCGCCGACGCGACGGTGGTGAGCTTCTGCACTGGCGGCATTCGCTGTGAGAAGGCCGCGCTGTGGATGCGCGCGACCGGCATGGACAACGTGCTGCAGCTCGACGGCGGCATCCTCGGTTACTTCGAGGCGGTCGGCGGCATGGGTTACAGCGGCGATTGTTTTGTGTTCGACAAACGCATCGCGCTCAATGCGCAGCTGCGGCCGCGCAGCGACGCCGCAGCGCCGGCACCGGCACCGCGTTGCAACGACAGGTCGCACGAGACGGTGCAGCAGGCAAGCGCATGAACTGGCTGGGATTCGTGGTGATCGTCATCTGCCTGTATTTGGCTTTCAAGGTCGCCGGCGTTGTGCTGAGGTTGGCGCTGTGGATGCTGATCGTCGTCGCCGGCTACTGGTTTCTCGCGCCATTGCTCGGCTGGCCGCCGCTGGCAGAGATCATCCACGTGCTCGGACCGTGATCCGGCGTGCGCTGCGCGCGCGATCGCGGTCAACATCGGCTCGGTGAAGAAGGCATACATGCCGGGGCGCTGCGCTGTAGCAATGCGGCGAAGCCAATCGGGCGGTCGCGCGCGTTGCCACATCGATCGGTGTTGGCAGCGGGTTCACCAGCTTGCTCACGTGCGGTGTCGATCGGCAATATAGCGCTCGAATGCGCCGATCGCATCGTCGACGGTGACCAGATCCATCACCCCGTCGCGTTCGATGCGCGTGCCCCATTTCAGTTGGCCTGCTGGCCTGCCGAGGTAGTTGCGCGCGGCGGCGTCGTAGCGGTTCACGCAATAGCGTCGATCCGAATACGGCCCGCTGCGCGCCGGGTTGGTCGCGGCGTGCAAGCCAAGCACAGTAGCGCCCATCGCGTTGGCGATGTGCGTGGGGCCGGAATCCGGCGTCATCACCAGATCGGCGCGTTCGAGCAGCGCCGGCAACTGCTTCAGCGTATCGCGGCCGACAAGATCCAGTACCGGCGCACGCATCGTCGCGAGGATGCGATCGGCGGTGTCGCGCTCCAGCGCGCTGCGGCCGCCGCACAGCACCACGCGCCAGCCGCGCGCTGCGGCGTGGTCGGCGACCGCGGCGTAGCGCTCCGCGCGCCAGTTGCGCATGGCATGGCTCGAACACGGCGAGATCAGTAGCGTCGGCGCGCCGTCGCCGGGCCATTGCGCCCGCGCCCACGCGCGCGCGTCGTCGGGCACCGGCAGATTCCAGATCACCTCGCGCTGCGCGAGCCCCAGCGGCTCGCAGAAGCTGCCGACCGCATCCAGTACATGCATGCCAGTGCGATCTTTGATGCGTTCGTTGACAAACCATCCGTGCAAGTCCTTGGCGCGGCGTTTGTCGTAGCCGATGCGGCGTTCGGCGGGGATCAGCGCCGACAGCAGGTTGGCCCGCGCGGCGACCTGCAGCTGCAGCAGCGCATCGAAGCGCCGATCGCCGAACGCGCGCCGCAGTGCTAGTGCGCCACGGATGCCGGAGGCCTTGTCGTGAACGACAAATTCCACGCCGTCCAGCCCGTCGAGCAGCCGGTGCTCGGTCTTGCCGATCACCCAGGTCAGCACGACCTCGGGCCATGCGCGGCGCAGCGTGTGCACCAGCGGCAGCACGTGGGTCACATCGCCGAGCGCCGACAGCCGCAGCAGGCAGATCGATCGCGGTGGTGCCGGCGGCGGCGTGGATGGCGATTGAGGAGGAGAACGGGGATCTGGCACGGTGCTTGTTAAACTCGAAGGATGGCCGCATTCGACGCCACCGAGAGTCTGACGCCGTTCCGTGCCGGTCGCGGAGATCGCGGCTATGGCGCGATTCTGTTCGACGCGACGCAGCTGCGGCAAGCGGACCCGCGCTGGTTTGACGCCGGGCTGTGGGGCGAGCGTGCGCAGATGGTGAGCGAAGGCGGCCGTGGCGGTGCCTGGTACATCGACGCCTCGCACGGCCAGTGCGTGCTGCGCCACTATTTGCGCGGTGGCCTCGTGGCGTTGCTGAGCCGCGATCAGTATGCGTGGCGCGGTGTCGATCGCGTGCGCAGTTTTGCCGAGTTCCGACTGCTGCGCGAGCTGCTCAAGCGCGATCTGCCGGTGCCGCGTCCGGTCGCGGCGAGCTACGTGCGCGAGGGCCTGACCTACCGCGCAGCGATCCTGCTCGAACGCCTGGCCGGCGTGCAGTCGCTGGCCAGCCTTGCGGCGTCGTTAGGCGCAGCTGCGCCTTGGCAGACGGCTGGCGAGCTGATCGCGCGCTTCCACCGCGCCGGTCTCGATCACGCCGATCTCAATGCCCACAACATCCTGTTCGACGGCAGCGGCAAAGGCTGGCTGATCGATTTCGATCGCAGCGCGTTGCGCATCCCGGCCAGCGGCTGGCGCGCGCGCAACCTGTCGCGACTGCGACGTTCGCTGCGAAAACTGCGCGGTGCGCGCAGCGTCGACGCGATCGATGCCGACATCGCGACGCTGCGCAAGGCCTACGACGCGCACTGGATCAGGGGCTACTGATGGCCTGGGTGTTGCGTTTCCAGGGCGCGGGCAACGCCTCAGCGGTGGAGTTGGGCTCGCCGATGGCGACCATCGAGCGCGACGGCGCGCCGTGGCTGACGATCGACTGCGGCGGCGAAGGCCTGACCGCGTATCTGGCCCACTATGGCGAGCCGCCTCGGGCGCTGTTCGTCACCCATGTGCATCTGGACCACGTCGCCGGTTTCGAGCGGCTGTTTGTCGCCAATTATTTCGACGCGATGCGCCGCGGCCGCACGCGGCTGTACGTGCCGGCGACCGTGGTGCCGCTGCTGCAGCGCCGCGTCGCCGACTATCCGAATGTGCTGGCCGAGGGCGGCGCGAACTTCTGGGATGCGTTCCAGCTGGTTCCGGTCGGCGATGCGTTCTGGCACGACGGTGTGCGTCTGGAGGTCTTCCCGGTGCGCCATCATTGGCCCGAAACCGCGTATGGCCTACGCTTGCAAGCCTCCCTCGTCTGGAGCGGCGACACCCGCCCGGTCCCCGACATGCTCGCCCGTTACGCCGACGCCGATGAACTGATCGCCCATGATTGCGCGTTGCACGGCAATCCGTCGCACAGCGGCATCGACGATCTCGAACGCGAATACCCGCGCAACGTCCTCGACCGCTGCGTGCTCTATCACTATGCGAGCGCCGCCGACGGCGAGGCGCTGGCCGCGCGCGGCTATCGCGTGGCGCGGCCCGGTCAGGCGCTGGCGTTGAACGATCCGGCATCGACGTTAGCGCTCCCCCCTGCAAGGGGCGTCGGTCATCCACGAGCGAGACCAGGCGCATGAACGCGGCGCTCAAGCCATCGCCTCCGCTCGATCGGTTGTCCCGGCCGATCCGCGACCTGCGCCTGTCGGTGATCGACGCCTGCAACTTCCGCTGCGGCTACTGCATGCCGGCCGACCGCATTGCCGACGATCACGGCCTCGATGCGGCGTCGCGGATGTCGTTCGACGAGATCGAGACCCTGGTGCGCGGCTTCGCGCGGATCGGCGTGCACAAGCTGCGCATCACCGGTGGCGAGCCGCTGCTGCGCAAGCGCCTGCCGGAATTGATCGCGCGGCTGGCCGCCATCGACGGCATCGACGACCTCGCACTGACCACCAATGGCGCGCTGCTCGCGCGCCATGCCAGGGCGCTGCGCGACGCCGGCCTGCGCCGTATCACCATCAGCCTCGATGCGCTCGACGCCGACGTGTTCCGCGCGCTGTCCGGCGATCGCGGCCATCTCGACGACGTGCTCGCCGGCATCGCCGCCGCCGAGCGCGCCGGCTTCGAGCGGCTGAAGTTCAACTGCGTCGTGCAGCGCGGCATCAACGACGATCAGGCGCTGCCGCTGGTCGAGCGCTTCCGCGGCAGCGGCCACATCGTGCGCTTCATCGAGTACATGGATGTCGGCACCTGCAATGGCTGGGACATCGCGCGGGTGGTGCCGTCGGCCGGGTTGCGCGACCGCATCCACGCGCGCTGGCCGCTGCACGTGCTCGATGCCAACTACCGCGGCGAGGTCGCGTCGCGCTATGCCTTCGACGACGGTGCCGGCGAAGTCGGCTTCGTCAGCTCGGTCAGCGCGCCGTTCTGCGGCGACTGCCATCGTGCCCGCGTCTCGGCGGAAGGCAAGTTGTACACGTGTTTGTTTGCAGGCGAGGGCAGGGATTTGCGACCGATGTTGCAG
>JBOHYD010000425.1:0-4000 GCA_050737635.1 Luteimonas sp.
CCGCTGACGCGGTCTGGATCGTCGACGACGACCGCGGCGTGCGCTTCGTGCTGGCGACCGCGTTGCGCGATGCCGGCTATGACGTGACCGGATTCGAGTCGGCGCAGGATGCCCTGGGCGCATTGCAATCGCGTGCGGCGGCGCGGCTGCCGGCACCGGACCTGCTGTTCACCGATGTGCGCATGCCCGGCGACGACGGCCTGGTGCTGCTCGACAAACTCAAGCGCGCCTACCCGGCGCTGCCGGTGATCGTGATGTCGGCCTACACCGACGTCGCCAGTACCGCCGGCGCGTTCCGCGGCGGCGCGCACGAGTTCCTGTCGAAACCCTTTGACCTCGACGACGCCGTCGCGCTCGCCGCGCGCACGCTCGCGCAGCGCGCCGCGGCCGACGACGGCATGACCTCGAAAACCGATGCCCACACCGAGACCGACGCACTGATCGGCGACACCCCGGCGATGCGCGAATTGTTCCGCGCGATCGGCCGGCTCGCGCAGGCGCCGCTGTCGGTACTGGTCACCGGCGAGACCGGCACCGGCAAGGAACTGGTCGCGCGCGCGCTGCACCGCGAGTCGCCGCGCGCGCGGCAGGCCTTCGTCGCGCTCAATACCGCGGCAATCCCCGCCGAACTGCTGGAGAGCGAACTGTTCGGCCACGAGGCCGGCGCGTTCACCGGCGCGCAGCGCAGACACATCGGCCGCTTCGAGCAGGCCGACGGCGGCACGCTGTTTCTCGACGAGATCGGCGACATGCCCGTGCCGCTGCAGACCCGGCTGCTGCGGGTGCTGGCCGAGGGCGAGTTTTTCCGGGTCGGCGGCCGCGAGCTGATCCGCGTCGACGTGCGGGTGATTGCGGCAACGCATCAGGATCTCGAGGTGCTGGTCGTCGACGGCCGCTTCCGCGCCGACCTGCTGCACCGTCTCGATGTGGTGCGCCTGCGCGTGCCGCCGCTGCGCGAGCGGCGCAGCGACGTGCCGCGGCTGGCCGAGCGGTTCCTGCAATCGGCGGCGGAAAAATTCACCGCACCACCAAAACGCTTCGGCAAGGCCGCGCTTGAGCGCCTGCTCGCGCATGACTGGCCCGGCAACGTCCGCGAGCTCGAAAACCTGTGCTGGCGGGTCGCGGTACTCGCGCCCGCCGACACCGTCGACCTGTCCGATCTCGACGGCGCGCTGCGCCAGAGCGGCATCGGCGCGGTCGGCACCTGGGAAGACGCACTCGCCGCCTGGGCGCGCGCCGGGCTTGCGGCCGGCGAGCAATCGCTGCACGCCGACGCCCGCGAGCGCATGGACCGGGTGCTGCTCGAAGTCGCGCTCGAACACACCGGCGGCCGCCGCGCCGAGGCCGCACAGCGGCTCGGTCTCGGCCGCAACACGCTGACCCGCAAGCTCGGCTCCGGGCGCACGCGAGGCTGATCGGTTTCATGGCATCTGAACCCGTCGCGCACTACTGTCGCGACTGATTTCCGGAGCCTGTGCATGCCTCGCATTCTGTCGCTCGTTTTGCTGCTGTCACTGGCCGCCTGCAGCAGCGCGCCGCCGCCGCGCACGTCCGCGCCGCCTGCCGTGGCAGCACCGGCGCTCGCGACCATCGGCACCGCGCGGCAGGCGATCGCTGCGCTCGGCGCGGCGTCGGGCACCCTGGTCAGCGGCAAGCTGACGCTGCTGGCGGTGACCGGCGGCGTACGTATCACCGGCGATATCGGCGGACTCGCGCGCAATGGCGCACACCGGCTGCAGCTGCACGAGCGCGGCGACTGCAGCGCAGTCGATGCGCACAGCGCAGGCAAGGTGTTCGATCCGACCGGAAGGCCGGGCCCACCGCTCGACGGCGGCCGCGACCGCATCGTCGCCGACGCCGACGGCGTCGCCCATGTCGATCTGCAGCTGCCCGCCGCCGTGCTCGGCGGCGGTGCCGCCAACGACATCGCCGGCCGTGCACTGATAGTGCTCGGCGCAAGCAGCAATGCCACCGGCGCGCGCGTCGCCTGCGGCGTCATCAAGGTCAGCGGCTAACCGCCTGTTGCTTTTCGCCCGCATCAGCGCCGGCTGTTCGGGCCACGCATGGCGATACCGGCTCTGGATGTCCACTCGCGGCAGATAGCGCCTGCGTGGCGCCACATCCCTCGGGAAACGGGGTTCCCGACGGCGAAGCGGGACGCCTTCGTCGCGAAGCATCAGCCGTCGTGGGTTGAAGCGCCCGCATCCGACGCCGAATCCGCTCGCGCCGGTGCGAAAAACGGCCGGCCTAGGGTTGCCCCCAGCTAGCCGGGGCTGCTGTTTGGCTTAGGATCGAAGCCATCATCCCGAGCGCTTGTTGGCACTCAACCGGAGTCGAATTTCCCGATGGCACGGCCTCCGCAAAAGCCGCTGGAACGCAAACCGGTACGACTCGACGCCGTGCGGCTCGATCATCTGCGCACGGTTGGCGTTACCGGAGAGCCGCCGCCGACCGGGGGCGCGAGCAGCGAGACCACGGTCGAGTTGATGAAAGAGGTGGAGTCGATCCTCGCCGGCGATGCGACCCTCGATCGCGAAACCCGCGATGCGTTGCAGCAGCATTTCAGCACGGCATTGAACGTCGACGCGGCCAGCCCGCCTGTCGCTGCGGATTTCGACAGCGGCATGTGGGCCGATGCGGTGCATGCGCTGCAGTCCGGCGGCGTGATTGCACAGGACGAAGCCAACGAGCTGATCCGCCAGCTCAACCAGGCGCTCGAACCGCTCAAGCGCCGCGAATCCCGGCTCGCGATCGGCTACAGCCGTCGGATCGGCACCGACGGGCCGGAAAAGGCGTTGGAATGGTTTCGGCGCGAAGCCGCCAAATCGCAGCAAGAACCCACGATCTCGCCTCAGTCGGCCCCGACATCGGGCGCGGTACCGCCGCCGCTGCGCGGTGACGTCGTCAACTCGCGCTCACGCCGGCTGCGTGGCCCGCCGCGGATCGTTTGATGGTTGAACGGCTCCCGCCCTGCGACGGGCCGGGATCCTGATTGGACGTCACAGACCTCGAATCAAACGCATCAAACTACCGGAGACACCATCATGGCGATTGAAGGCTATAACTTTTCCTACGTCGGCACGGCCGAGACCGAGCGTACCGTCGAAGCCAGATCCAGCCTTGGCAACGGCGGCGGCTGGCTGCGCGCGATCGCGCTGGTGCTCGGCAAGATCGCCGACAGCATGGGCGAGCGCATGCTCGACCTTGCCAAGCAGATCGACACCCTGCAGCGCCAACAGCAGGACAATCCCGATGCGACGGTCGGCGGCAAGGGCCTGACCGAGCTCAACGCCGAACTGCAGGTGCTCGGCCAGCAGTTGGGCCAGATGCTGCAGACGATGGCGACCATCGTGAAGACCATCGGTGAAGGCAACAAGGACCTCGCCCGCAAGCAGTAATCGCGGCGCGCGGTTTCGGCAACACCGGACGCCCCCGCTTGACGGGGGCGTTCGTTGATCCGCCGCCAGCTGGGCCATCCGCATGACGCTTGTCGCCCGACGCGCTGCGCTATCCGCCTTCGCCCTCGCGACGGTGATGCCCGTCTGCGCGCATGCCGCCGGCCGCGGCGTGCAGAGTTACGGCAATGCGCCGTATCTGGGGCAACTCGAGGCGACGATGCGTGTTCCCGGGACTGCCAAGGCCGGAAAGCGCGACATCGGCACAGGCAGTGCACAGTTCATCGACACTGGCGGCGGCCGCATCCGCCTCGTCGTCGTCGGCAGCATCGAGAAACCCGGCGACGCCGGTTTCGTGATCGACGGCATCTCCAGCGGCAGCGGCTGGACGAGCCGCAGTGGCGGTATGGTGTTTTCGGTTGCCGCCGATGGCAGGATCAGCGGCGGCGGAACGCTGCCGCCGCAGCGGATGCGCTTCGCCGGGAGCGTCTCCGAAGGGCGATTCGAGCTGAAGGTCGATCTCGAACTGATCGAGCGCAACGGCAAAGGGCTTCCGCCAGGCACCAGGTTCACGTTCGACTATGACTTGCGGCGCAGTCCCGGCA
>JBOHYD010000426.1:0-13311 GCA_050737635.1 Luteimonas sp.
CCGCCACCCTGGCCGCGGTCAAGGCGCTCGCCGATGCCGGCATCGATCCCTCGCGCATCGGCCTGCTGGTCAATACCTCGGTCAGCCGCGACTATCTCGAGCCGTCCACCGCCAGCATCGTCAGCGGCAACCTCGGCCTGTCCGATCTTTGCCAGAACTTCGACGTCGCCAATGCCTGCCTCGCGTTCCTCAACGGCATGGACATCGCCAGCCGCATGATCGAGCGCGGCGAAATCGACTATGCGCTGGTCGTCGACGGCGAGACCGCCAACCTCGCTTACGACAAAACCATGGAACGCATGCTCGGCCCGGAGATGACCGAGGCGCAGTTCCGCAACGAAATCGCCACCCTCACGCTCGGTAGCGGCGCCGCCGGCATGGTGCTCGCGCGCGCCGAACTCGCTCCGGGCGCACCGCGCTACAAGGGCGGCGTGACCCGCGCGGCCACCGAGTTCAACGGCTTGTGCCGCGGCAACCTCGACCGCATGGTCACCGACACCCGCATGCTGCTGATCGAAGGCCTGAAGCTCGCGCAGAAGACCTTCTCCGCCGCCAAACTCGCGCTCGACTGGGTGGTCGAGGAACTCGACGAGTTTGTGATTCACCAGGTCAGCAAGGTGCACACCCAAGCTTTCGTCCAGGCCTTCGGCATCGACCCGCAGAAGGTCATGACCATCTTCAACGAGCACGGCAATATCGGCCCGGCCTCGGTGCCGATCGTGCTCAGCAAACTGCGCGAGTTGGGCCGCCTGAAGAAAGGCGACCGCGTCGCGCTGCTCGGCATCGGCTCGGGGCTGAACTGCTCGATGGCGGAAGTGGTCTGGTAGGGGATTCGTCCAGCGCGAACTGACCGTGTCACGGCAGACAGCCCGCTATCGGCCGCAATACCTAAGGTGCGTGGGTCCAATCGGTGAAGCCCATGTTGGTACCGGTCTGCGCCGGGGTGGTCGCGAAATCACCGCCGTAGGCAAAATTCGCCAACCAGGGCAGCCAAGTATCGTTGCCCTCGGCCGGGAAATCATTGACCTCGTACAGCCAGGTCACCGCACGCAGCAAGGCGTTATCCGACCAGCTGAAGGCGTCGAAGCCGGCGCGCTCCAGGATGACCGCGTTGACCATCGCGCCCTGCAGGCCGCCCCAGGCATAGTTTTCCTGCGGCGGCGGCCATCTGAACTCGCCGCCACGGCGCTGGTCATCGGGCAATACACCGTCGATCGAATGCCCTTCCTTGGTACAGCCGCGCGGGTTGATGCCGACCGGAGCGTTGGAATCGCACTGCCAATCCAGCTCGCTGTAGGTGAAACCGGCATAGCTTGCGCGATCGCCGAGCCAGCCGCGGAATACGCTTGCGGTCCGCTGCAGATCGGCATTGTCGCCAAGATAGACCGCCGCCGCGGCGCGACTGGCACAGGCATGCGTGCCCCAGTTGTTGGGACGGATTTCGCAGGTCTGGATCAACGACCTGCCATCGAGCGACTCGCGGCGCACCGCGCTTAGCCAATTGCGAAAACGCTGATCGTCGCTGGCGCTGAGCGACTGCAAGTCGATCAGGTCGGCGGCGATGATGTATCCGCTCAGATTCCTCCCCAGCGCCAGAGTACGGCCGCCGTTCTCGGATTCCGGCGCGCTCATGATCGCGGTCCTCGCCCGGTTGCGGTAGCTGGTGTCGCCAGTGCGGGCATAGACCAATGCCGCCGCCAGCGTATCGGTGTCGTGCTGGCTGTCCTGATTGGCCAGATTGGCGTTGCCGGACAGCCGATCGGCCGCGCGCCGCAGCGCCGTCCACGCCGCCCCGGAGGTCGGTTTGCCGGCCAGTTCACTCGCGGAAATCCAGATGCCGCCGTTAGTGACAGCGGGGTGGATCGGCACTGACTGCGCCAGGACCGCGGCCGAGCCCAGGCCGATGGCCGCGGCCAGTATTGAAACGCTTACGCTGCGCTTGCGCATGATCTTCTGTCTCCCGAATGTTTTATTTTGGTTCAAGACCCTGATGCCTCGTCCGACTCATCGCCATTGCTGAGCGGCTCTCGCGTCCAGAGCATAGAGGCAACCGTCGGAGCCGTGGAAGAGCCGCCGCTTCTGATCGCCGTGCAAGAGAGCATCGGTCGCATCCAGCTCCAGCACGATCGCCGCCGGCGCTGGCGCATGGACCTCCAGAAACCGATTCAGCAACAGCAGCTCCATCGCCTGCGGGCGGTGCGAGATCTTTCGCTAACGCGTGTGCGCCCTCCCAGGCGCGCATCCCCTTGCCGCGCTAGCTGCGCATCGGCCTGGATCACCGCCTAGGCGATCGCTTTGTCCAGGCGAGCGATGTCGGCGATCAAGCAGCGAAACTGGTACGGATCTTTGAAATTCCCGATCCCAGTCGCGCTACTCTCAACGATGGCCGCCTTGCACTTCAAAGTTGAATCCGAGGTGCAGGTGCGTGTGCAGGTGCATGGATTTATCGAAACTCTCGTGTCCAATAATCTATCCCTTATGGAGCCAGCCCTCGTGATCATCCCCAAAAAGACTCGCAAACACCGATTATTCCACTCGGCCGCATGGACATGTCTGCTTTGGTTTTCGTCCCAGGCGGTGGCGGCGGTGCCGGCACCTGACTCGGCCCCGGGCAGCCTCACGCTGCGAGTGCGCGACAGCCTCACCGGCATCGCCGTGCCGCCGCGCAGCGTGTCTGTGACCGGCGCCGAAACAGTGACGCTGAACATGATCGGCAGCGAGGGCCGGCAGCTGCTGGCGCCGGGCACGCAACAAATTGATGTCAGCGCGGAAGGCTATCGTGCTTCGCATTCGCGTTTTGAGGTCGAGCCTGGCATGGATCTGCCGGTCACGGTCTTGCTGGACCCTCTGGTGCGGCCGGCGGAGCTTGAGCCGGCGGTTGTGAACGCCAAGCGCAAGCCGGGACACGCTTTGTTCCACGGCCATATCGTGCAAGCCGCCGACGGCATGCCGCTGGCAGGCGTGCAGGTGCGTCTGCCTGGATCCAACCTCAAGGCGGTGACCGATGCCCGCGGCTATTTCTTTTTGAGTGCGCCGGCGCCGCGCGTGAACGCGCCGCCAGCGTTGCCGCCCACCGTGCAACTGCTCGCGCAAGTGCCGGGATATCGGGACTATGCGATTACCGATACGTTCCTGGCGGACGGGCTGGAGACGCATTTCCTGGTCGAAATGGAGCGTGGCTCCGGCCAGATGGGGCGCTCTGATCTGCATAAGCTGGCGCAGGACAATACCGCCGGAGATCTGAAAAAAGCCGCATCCGACCAGAACGACGCGCTGATGGTCGAAGAGATCGCGGCCGCTCAGCCGTCGTCATTCACGCCGCAAGTCGTCACGGTGCCGCTTGATCTTCGGGTCGGATTCAACTGCACCAACCGCACCAACTGCAGCACTGTTACCGTGCTCAGCCTCGAGCAATACGTCAGGCGCGGACTCAATGACGAGTGGATCGCCAGCTGGCAGGGCGAATCACTGCGCTCCGGCGCGGTGGCCTATCGCAGCTACGGTGCGTCCTTCCGTGCGGCGCCGGCGAGTTCACGCTACGACATCTGCAGCAATACCTTCTGCCAGGTCAACGACGCCGATACTTCCGCCTCCACCGATGCCGCGACCAATGCCACCGCTGGGGCGGTTTTGAGCCGGGATTCGAACACCATCTTCCGCTCCGAATACTCCGCCGAAAACAACTCCTGGGACGATCCCAACGACGGATTGTCGTGCAGCAACACCGACCGGTCCTGCGGCAACGGCTCTGTGGGTTCGCCAGCTGCCGGCTGGCCTTGCCTTGCTGACTCGGTGGCGGTTGGCCGTGGCTGTTTCGGGCATGGCCGGGGGATGAGCCAGTGGGGCACACAGCGCTGGGCGACCCAAGGCAGGGATTGGCGCTGGATCACCAACCACTACTACAACGGCAACGGCAATCCGAGCGGCCTACGCTCGGCCACCATCGCGCAGCCCTGACAGGTTGGTTGAAAAACGCACAGCTGTGCGTTTTTCAAGTTGCGGGGCCGGCACGTGATGTGCCGTCCCAGATCCGTCCGCGGCGCACTCGGTTATCTGAAACACCGATACCCGGTGCGCCGCGGCATCCGCACCCGCGCGGCCGACGCACGCGCGGACACCAGGCGCAGCCGATAACGCCGCCGAGCATGGTGCGGCGGCAATGTTGACGGTCAGATTTTGAACGATAGAGCTGCCCGGAGTATGAGCTCCGGGCTTTTGCCGTTTCGAGCACCGATCTCCACGCCGGGGCTTGACCGACGGCCACCGGGGTGCAACAGATGGTCCGTCGCGCGAAAATGCTGCACGACGAGCAAGGCGGCCAGCGGCCGCTATTGAAATGACGAGGCGCGATGAACCTCCCCGACTACCCCTTCACCCCGCAGCGTTTCGACGTGCGTCCCGGCATCGCGATGTCCTACCTCGACGAGGGTCCGCGCGATGGCGAGGTGGTGGTGATGCTGCATGGCAATCCGTCATGGAGTTTCTACTGGCGGCACCTGGTCAACGGGCTGATGGACCGCTATCGCTGCATCGTCCCCGACCACGTCGGCATGGGCCTGTCCGACAAGCCCGATGACGCCGCCGCTGCGTCGCCGCGCTATGACTACACGCTGCAGTCGCGCATCGACGATGTCGCTGCACTGCTCGACCATCTGCGCATCAGCGGCCCGGTGACCCTGGCGGTGCACGACTGGGGCGGGATGATCGGCTTCGGCTGGGCGCTATCGCATGCCGCACAGGTCAGGCGGCTGGTGATCACCAACACCGCGGCGTTCCCGCTGCCCACCGCCAAGCCGATGCCCTGGCGGCTGTCGCTAGGCCGCGACTCGCGCATCGGCGGCTGGGCGATCCGCCGCTTCAACCTGTTCGCGCGCGGCGCGGCGCGGTTCGGCACGCAGCAGCGGCTGCCGGCCGAGGTGCGTCGCGCGTATGCGGGCGTCTACGACGGCTGGCGCAATGCGATCAGCACGCTGCGCTTCATGCAGGACATCCCGCTGCATGAGGGCGATGCGGCGTGGCCGCTGCTTGCCGAGGCAGGCAGGCGGCTGCCGGAGTTTGCCGACCGTGCGGTGTTCATCGGCTGGGGGCTGCGGGATTTCGTGTTCGACCGGCATTTTCTCGACGGCTTCCGCCGCGCGCTGCCCGACGCCGAGGTGCATGCCTACGACGATGCCGGGCATTACGTGCTCGAAGACAAGCACGCCGCGCTGGTGCCGCGCATCCGCGCGTTTCTGGACGCGCACCGGCTGCTGTAGGAGCGGCGGCGGCGAACGCGCTCGCACACCATGCGGGCGGTCAAGTCGCGGCTGCCCGCGTTTCCACAAACATCGGACCCCCGCAAGCGGGTGTGCGTCTACACCACGGCGTTGTGCGTGACGGCCCAGTCCTGCGCGCGCAGCGGTGTCAGCCCATGCGCGATCCGCGCGCGGTCGCACTGGTCGCTGGCCACGCCACATTCCCACGACGCCTGCACCTGGCGGCAGGCGTCCGGCCGCCGTGCATGGATCGTGCAGCGCGAGTGCACGCCGATCTGCGCGTCGAGCGCGATGCAGCGCGGCCGCTGCTCCCAGGTGCCGCGCATGACCGCCTGGTGCGGGCCGAAAGCTTCGGTCATCGCAACCGGCACGCCGCCGCCGGGCGCGGCGTCGGTCTCCGACCAGTGCATGCCGACGCGGAAGTACGCGCAGCAGGCACCGCAGGACAGGCAGGGATGCGACATCGGGTGGTCGTTGCGGTGGGCGGGAGTGCGTGAGCGGCATTGTGCCGGTTGCGCCGCGCAAGGCACCGCCGCGACCGGCGACAATGGTGCCATGACCCCGCCGACCGCCACGATCTGCAACATCGCCGCCGCGCTGCCGCGGCTCGCCGCCGAGCGCCCCGAGCAGATCGCGATCCGCTGCCCGGGCGGCGACGGTCGCTATGCCATCGCGCTGACCTATGCGCAGCTCGACGCGCGCAGCGATGCGATCGCCGCGGGTCTAGCGACGCGTGGCATCGTGCGCGGCACGCGCAGCGTGGTGATGGTGCGGCCGACGCCGGAGTTTTTCCTGCTGATGTTCGCGCTGTTCAAGGCCGGCGCGGTGCCGGTACTGGTCGATCCCGGCATCGACAAGCGCGCGCTGCGCCAGTGCCTCGACGAGGCCAAACCCGATGCCTTCATTGGCATCCCGCTGGCGCTGCTCGCGCGCGTGCTGCTGCGCTGGGCGCGCAGCGCGCGCGTGCGCATCACCACCGGTGCGCGCGCGTGGCTGGCCGATGCGACGCTGGCGCAGGTCGAACAGGCCGGCAGCGAAACGCTCGCCTGCCGCCGCGGCGTGCCGCTCGCCGACACCGCGCCCGACGACGTCGCCGCGATCGTGTTCACCAGCGGCTCGACCGGCGTGCCGAAGGGCGTGGTCTACCGGCACCGGCATTTTGTCGCGCAGATCGCGATGCTGCGCGCGGCATTCGGCATGCAACCCGGCGGCATCGACCTGCCGACATTTCCGCCGTTCGCGCTGTTCGACCCGGCGCTGGGGCTGACCTCGATCATTCCGGACATGGACCCGACGCGTCCGGCCCGCGCCGATCCGCGCAAGCTGGTGGCGGCGATCGAACGCTTCGGCGTGACCCAGCTGTTCGGCTCGCCGGCGCTGATGCGCGTGCTCGCCGAGCACGGCGCAGCGCTGCCGACGCTCACCCGGGTCACCTCGGCCGGCGCGCCGGTGCCGGCGGAGGTGGTCGAAAAGATCAGCGCACTGCTGCCCGCCGACGCGCAGTTCTGGACCCCCTACGGCGCCACCGAATGCTTGCCGGTTGCGGTGATCGAAGGCCGCGAGCTGCTGACCCTGCGCACGCGCACCGAGCAGGGTGCCGGCACCTGCGTCGGCCGTCCGGTGCCGCCCAATGTCGTGCGCATCATCCGCGTGAGCGATGCCGCGATCGCGGAGTGGTCCGATGATCTTCTCGTGCAAGGCGGCCAGGTCGGCGAAATTACGGTTGCCGGTCCTAGCGTGACCGACACCTACTTCAACCGCGATGCGATGACGCGGCTGGCAAAGATCCGCGAAGCGCTGTTGCCTGCGCAAGAGGGTGAGGACGCGAGCGCAACGAGCGATGGCGCGCAGCAGCGCATCGTCCACCGCATGGGCGACCTCGGCTATGTCGATCGCGACGGCCGGCTGTGGTTCTGCGGCCGCAAGTCGCAGCGCGTGGTCACCGCGCATGCAACCCTGTGCACCGAGCAGATCGAGCCGCTGTTCAACGCGCATCCCGACGTGTCCCGCACCGCGCTGGTCGGGATCGGGACGAGCGGCGCGCAGACGCCGGTGCTGTGCGTCGAACTGCGCACCGGCATCGCGGTGGCCGAATGGCCGCGCATCGCCGACCAACTGCGCCATCTCGGCGAAGGCCACGTGCACACCGCCAATCTCGCCACCTTTCTGCATCACCCGCGCGCGTTTCCGGTCGACATCCGCCACAACGCCAAGATCGGCCGCGAGAAGCTCGCGATATGGGCGGCGGCGCGGCTGCGCGCAGGCAAGGGCAAACAACCATGAACATCCTGGTCACCGGCGGCGGCGGGTTCCTCGGTCAGGCGCTGTGTCGCGGCCTGGTCGAACGCGGCCACGCGGTCACCAGCTTCAATCGCGGCCATTACCCGCCGCTCGATGCGCTCGGCGTGCGCCAGCTGCGCGGCGACCTCGCCGACCGCGATGCGCTGACCGCTGCGGCGCGGGGCTGCGCAGCGGTCTTCCACAACGCCGCCAAGGCCGGCGCGTGGGGCAGCCACGACAGCTACCACCGCGCCAACGTGATCGGCACCGACAACGTCATCGCGGCCTGCCGCGCGCACCGCATCGCTCGGCTGATCTACACCTCGACGCCGAGCGTTACCCATCGCGCCACGCACCCGGTCGAGGGCGGCACCGCCGAGACCGTGCCCTACGGCGACGGCTTCAAGGCCGCGTATGCCAGCACCAAGCTGATCGCCGAGAAAGCCGTGCTCGCCGCCAACGAGGCCACGCTCGCGACCATCGCCTTGCGGCCGCGGCTGATCTGGGGGCCGGGCGACAACCAGCTGCTGCCGCGGCTGGTCGCGCGCGCGCGCGCCGGTCGGCTGCGCTTGGTCGGCGATGGCAACAACGTCATCGACACGACCTATATCGACAACGCCGCCGACGCGCACTTCGCTGCGTTCGACCATCTGCACGCCGGCGCGGCGTGCGCGGGGCGCGCGTACTTCATCAGCAACGGCGCGCCGATGACCGCGCGCGACACCATCAACGCATTGCTGCGCGCGGCCGGCGCGCCGGAGATCACCGGGACGATTCCGTTCCGCGCCGCGTTTGCGATCGGCGCGGTCTGCGAGGCGGCGTGGACGCTGCTGCCGCTGCGCGGCGAACCACCGATCACGCGTTTTCTCGCCGAGCAGCTCAGCACCACGCACTGGTACGACATGGCCCCGGCGGCGCGCGATTTCGGCTATCTGCCGCAGGTGTCGTTCGATGACGGCATCGCGCGGCTGAAGCGTTCACTGTCGGGCGCGCCAGCGATCGTCGACTGACGACCCGCAGGTCCGGAAAATCAGGCGCAACGCGGCCATTGCCGCGACGCGACGGCGTTGCGAATGCCGATCGCATCGGCCGATCGCATCGGCGGCGGCGGCGCAAATGCGCGCACGGGGCCGCGGCTACAATGCGGCATGGCCGATCCGACCTCCCCGCCACCTGCCGCATCGGCGTTCGACGCCTCGCCCCTCGCTGCGCTGAAACCGCTCGCCGGCCGCGCACTGCAGGCCGCGCTCAACCGTGCGATCGCGCTCGATCCCGATACCGCCGCTGCGTTGCGCACGCTCGATGGCCGTCGCATCGCGCTCGCGCTCGAATCGCCAGCGCTGGCACTGCAGCTGCGCGTCGCCGACGGCGCACTGGTCGTCGGTCCGCCCGACCCTGCGCAGGACGCCGACTTGTCGGTACGCAGCACGCTTGGCGCGCTGCTGTCGCAGCTGCCGGCGCTGCTCGGCGGCGGCGCGCGCCGCGACGACGCGCCGCCGGTCGGACGCATGCGCATCAGTGGCGACGCCGATCTCGCCCGCCGCCTGCAGCGGCTGGCCGAGCGCTTCGATCCCGACTGGCAACAACCCTTCACCGCGCTGTTCGGCGAGATGGTCGGCGTGCAAGTCGCCACCGCGCTGGCCGGCGCGTTGCGCCAAGCAACGGCGTTTGGCGGCAACCTCGCGCAGAGCGCGGCCGAATACCTCACCGAGGAATCCCGCGACGTGGTGCCGCGCGACGAACTCGCTGCATTCCATGACGACGTCGACGCCATCCACGACGACGTCGAACGCATCGCCGCACGCGTCGAGCGGCTGGCCGCGCGCAGCGGGCTGCCGCGATGAAGGGCGCACTGCGCGCGTTGCGCATCGGCCGCGTGCTGCTGCGCTACCGGCTCGACGACCTGCTCGACGGCACCTCGGTCGAGCGCTGGCTGAAGCTGATGCGGCCGTTTGTGCCGAGCGCGTCGGCGCAGATCGCCGCCCAGTCGCGCGGCGCGCGGCTGCGGCTGACGCTGCAGGAGCTCGGGCCGATCTTCGTCAAGTTTGGCCAGATACTTTCCACCCGCCGCGACCTGGTGCCGGTGGACATCGCGATCGAACTGTCGCTGCTGCAGGACCACGTCGCGCCGTTCGACGGCGAGATCGCGCGCGCGATCGTCGAGCGCTCGCTAGGCCGGCGTATCGATGACGCTTATGCGAGCTTCGAGACCCAGCCGCTGGCATCGGCGTCGATCGCGCAGGTGCACGCGGCGACGCTGGCGTCGGCCGACGGCGAGCGTGGTTTGAAAGCCGGGCCGCGCGAGGTGGTGGTCAAGGTGTTGCGGCCGGACATCGAAAAACAAATCGCCGCCGACATCGCGCTGCTGAAGAGCATCGCCGGCCTCGTCGACCGCACCCACCCCAATGCCGACAAGATCCGTCCGCGCGACATCGTCGCCGAGATCGAGCACACCCTCGCCGCCGAAGTCGACTTGCAGCGCGAGGGCGCCAATGCCTCGGTGCTGCGGCGCTTTTGGACCGACTCCGACGATCTCTACGTGCCCGAGCCGGTCTGGAGCCACAGCGCCGAGCGCGTGCTGACCCTCGAACGCGTGCGCGGCATCCCCAGCGACGACATCGCCGCCCTCGACGCCGCTGGCATCGACCGCAAAGCGCTCGCCGCCAAGGGCGTGCGGGTGTTCTACACCCAGGTGTTCCGCGACAATTTTTTTCACGCCGACGCCCACGCCGGCAACATCTGGGTCGACGGCGATCCGTCGCGCCGCGCCAATCCGCGTTTCATCGCCCTCGATTTCGGCATCATGGGCCAGCTGTCGAGCGAGGATCAGTACTACCTCGCGGAAAACTTCATGGCGATCTTCAACCGCGACTACCGGCGCATCGCCGAGTTGCACGTCCAGGCCGGCTGGATGCCCGCGCACATCCGCATCGATGAGCTCGAGGCCGCCGCCAGATCGGTGTGCGAGCCGTACTTCACTCGGCCGCTGAGCGAAATCTCGCTCGCCGAAGTGCTGATCAAGCTGTTCCGCACCGCGCAGCGCTACGAGCTCACCCTGCAACCGCAGCTCATCCTGCTGCAAAAAACCCTGCTCAACATCGAGGGCGTCGGTCGCCTGCTCGATCCGCAACTCGACATCTGGACGGTGGCCCGGCCGGTGCTCGAACGCATCCTCGTCGAGCGCTACAGCCCGGCGCGGCTGGCCGGCGAGTTCCGCAAGCGGCTGCCGGAAATGATCACCCAAGCCCCCGACATGCCGCACCTGCTGCACGCGTGGCTCACCCAGCAGGTGCAGGGCAAGCACGAGCTCGCGCTGCGCTCGAAGGATTTGTCGGAACTGTCGCAGACCATGAAGGGCATGCAGCGGCGCACGATGTCGGCGATCCTCGGCACCGGTCTGCTGATTGTCGCCGCGGTGCTGTACGCACTCGATGCCGGCGGCACGCGCTTGCTGTCGGTGCCGGCGGTGGCGTGGGTCGCCGCGCTCGGCGGCATCTGGGCGTTCATCGCCGCGTGGCCGCGGCGTTGAAAGCGCCCTCCCCGGCCAGGGCTGACAAGGGCCGCTGCTGGAACAACGCCGTGCTGTTGAGCACGCAAGCCGCGCTCGATGACACCCTGCGGCAGTTGGCGACAGGATGAGCGTTTTGGCAACCTCGCCACCGCCCCCCGACCCTCCCCTCCATGCGCAGGGCAGCGAGCAGAACCTCGGCGTGCTTTACGCCGACGACCACCTCGCCGTCGTCGACAAGCCCGCCGGACTGATGGTCCACGACAGCAAGCTCGCACGCGGCGAAAGCGACTTTGCCGCCGACCGGCTGCGCGCGCAGTTCGGCCGACAGATCTTTCTGGTGCACCGCCTGGATCGGGCGACCAGCGGCTGTCTGCTGCTGGCGTTCGATCGCGACACCGCGTCGCTGCTCGGCAAGGCGCTGATGGCCGGCGGAGTGACCAAGAACTATCTCGCGGTGTGTCGCGGCTGGCCGGCGCAGGCCGCGTTCGTCGTCGACCATCCGCTCGACGGCGGCCCCGGCAAACCGGAAAAAAAATCGGCGATCACCCGCTTCACGCGGCTGGCCACGGCGGAGATCGGCGTGCCGTCGAGCGACTTCGCCACCTCGCGCTACGCCTTGCTGCGCGCGACACCGGTCACCGGCCGCTTCCGGCAGATCCGCCGCCATCTCAAGCATCTGTCGCACCATCTGATCGGCGATACCAGCTTTGGCGATGGTCGCCACAACCGCACGTTCCGCATGCGCGATATCCAGCGCATGCTGCTGCACGCGCAGTCGCTGGCGTTCGCGCATCCGCATGGTGGCATGCCGATGACCGTGCATGCGCCGCCGGATGCGCAGTTCATGCGAGCGTTGACGATGTTCGGCGACCTGGGCGGCGACTGACTGCGGGGGCGGCCATGCTCGCTCCCACAACAGCGCGGAAACCCGCCGCAACCCGCAACCCGCAACCACGACACTCCACACCGCGACGCGCCTCGACGCACACCATGGCCATCCTCATCCCCGAATCCGAGCTCGTCGAACGCTTCGTGCGCGCAACCGGACCGGGCGGGCAGAACGTCAACAAGGTGTCGACCGCCGTCGAGCTGCGCTTCGATGTCGCGCGCTCGCCGACGCTACCCGACGAGGTGCGTGCGCGGCTGCTGGCTAGGCGCGACCGGCGGATGACGCTTGACGGCGTGTTGGTGATCAGCGCGCAGCGCTTCCGCACCCAGGACCGCAATCGGCAGGACGCGCGCGATCGTCTGGCGGCGTTTGTCGAGTCCGGTTTGCATGCGCCCAAGAAACGCGTGGCCACCCGGCCGACGCGCGCGGCGAAGGAGCGCCGGCTCGGCGCGAAACGCGAACGCAGTACCATCAAGCACGGTCGCACCAGCCGCGACTGGGACTGACGCGCCACCCTGGGAAGTGCATGAGCGAGCGACCTATCGACGATTTTCTGCTGCCGGTGCCGGCCAACGCGCCGCGGCTGCAGCACAACGCCTTGGTGCGCTGGTGCGGCCGCACGATCCTGCGCCTCGGCGGCTGGCGCGTGGTCGGCGAATTGCCCGATCTGCCGCGGTTGGTGCTAATCGGCGCGCCGCATTCGTCCAACTGGGACGGCGTCTGGGGTTTTGCGACCAAGTTCGCGCTCGACGTCGACATCCGCGTGCTCGGCAAGGACTCGCTGTTCCGCATCCCGCTGCTCAGCAGCCTGTTCAAGTGGCTCGGGGTGATGCCGGTCAACCGCAATGCCGGCCGCGGGGTGATCGAACAGGCCGCGGCGTTGATCCGCGACAGCGAGCGCATGTGGTACGGCCTCGCCCCCGAGGGCACGCGCCAGCGCGTGGAGAATTGGAAGACCGGCTTCTGGAAGATCGCCAAGGCCGCCGACGTGCCGGTGCTGCGGATGTATTTCCACTACCCGGACCGCGTGGTCGGCTTTGGGCCGGTGTTTTATCTCAGCGACGACATGGCCGCCGACATCGCCAGCCTGCGCGCGTGGTACGCGCCGTGGATGGGCAAGAACCGCGGTACCGTCTGAGAGACGTTCACGGTCTTCTAATTAACAAAATCAGCAATGCCAGATGGACGAATTGCAGCCTAGTCGTGAGCTGGCGTTCGCCTCTTCCATCGCCGGCGACATATCTCCAGCCAGCCGAAGCAGCGCTCTACCTCCAAGCGCAGCGGCATCACCGCACCTGATTAGAGTCGAAACTCAGCTGACGATTGTTTTCCCTTCTCCCGCCTGCGGGAGAAGGTGCCCGGAGGGCGGATGAGGG